>NZ_JBSFWR010000020.1:0-99797 GCF_053594915.1 Kitasatospora sp. NPDC002543
TTTAAAGACGTGTGATTTTACTAACGGAAACCGCATGAAGGGGCCCGAGCGCGGCGGCCGCCGCGCGGCGCCCGACCGGACTCCCGTCACCACCCGGCCTCCCGCATGCTCTTGCATTACTCTGCAAATCTATGCCAGAGTTCGGGCATCGGATCGATTACGCCGAATCCCGTCACACATCGCTAGATCAGGGGCCCGTTCAGGCGGGTCAAGGGTGCATCCATGTCGAAGGTCTTGAGCAAGCTTCCGGTCGGTGAACGGATCGGCATCGCATTCTCCGGTGGGTTGGACACCTCCGTCGCCGTCGCGTGGATGCGCGAGCACGGTGCCTTCCCCTACGCATACACGGCCGACATCGGCCAGTACGACGAGCCGAACCTCGCCGACGTCCCGGCCCGGGGCCGCGCGTACGGTGCCGAGCAGGCGCGGCTGGTCGACTGCCGGGCCGCGCTGGTCGAGGAGGGCCTGGCCGCCCTCGCCTGCGGCGCCTTCCACATCCGCTCCGCCGGGCAGACGTACTTCAACACCACCCCGCTCGGCCGCGCCGTGACCGGCACCCTGCTGGTGCGCGCCATGCAGGAGGACGGCGTCTCCATCTGGGGCGACGGCTCCACCTACAAGGGCAACGACATCGAGCGGTTCTACCGTTACGGTCTGCTCGCCAACCCCAACCTGCGGATCTACAAGCCGTGGCTGGACCAGGCGTTCGTCGACCAGCTCGGCGGCCGCAAGGAGATGTCCGAGTGGCTCGCCGAGCGGGACCTCCCCTACCGGGACTCCGCCGAGAAGGCCTACTCCACCGACGCCAACATCTGGGGCGCCACCCACGAGGCCAAGCGGCTGGAGTACCTGGACGCCTCCCTGGAGATCGTCAGCCCGATCATGGGCGTGGCCTTCTGGGACCCGGCGGTCGAGATCCAGACCGAGGACGTCACCGTCGAGTTCGAGTTCGGCCGCCCGGTCCGGATCAACGGCCAGGAGTTCGCCAGCGCCGTCGACCTGGTCCACGAGGCCAACACCATCGGCGGCCGGCACGGCCTGGGCATGTCGGACCAGATCGAGAACCGCATCATCGAGGCCAAGAGCCGCGGCATCTACGAGGCCCCGGGCATGGCGCTGCTGCACATCGCCTACGAGCGGCTGCTCAACGCCATCCACAACGAGGACACCATCGCCACGTACCACACCCAGGGTCGGCGGCTCGGCCGACTGCTCTACGAGGGCCGCTGGTTCGACCCGCAGTCGCTGATGCTGCGGGACAGCATCCAGCGCTGGATCGGCCACCCGGTCACCGGCAGCGTCACCCTGCGGCTGCGGCGCGGCCAGGACTACTCGGTCATCGACACCCAGGGCCCCAACTTCAGCTACCACCCCGAGAAGCTGTCGATGGAGCGCAGCGTCGACGCCGCGTTCGTCCCGGACGACCGCATCGGTCAGCTGACCATGCGCAACCTCGACATCGCCGACTCCCGCAGCAAGCTGGAGCAGTACGCGGTGCACGGCCAGCTGGCTCCGTGGAGCGGCTTGATCGGCGAGCTCGCCCCGGGCGGAGCGGCTCCCATCGCCGCCGGCACCGGTGACGAGGAGGACCCGACCGCCCTCGACCACGCGGCGCTCGAGTCCGGCACCGACTGACGCACCTCGCACCCGCCGAGGGCCGTCGCACCCCAGTGGTGCGGCGGCCCTCCGGGCTTTGCGGCGGCCCGGGGTTTCCGCCACCCGCGCCCACCGCCCCGCCTGCCGACCTCCACGCCTGCCCGCCACCCCGACCGAACACCGCCCCGGTTCACCCGAACAGCGGCACCGGCCGGGCGCCCTCCGCCCGTCCGGGACTGAATGGCGACCGGCGCCCGGCGTCGGGAAGGCGGGTCCGGGACGGGCGAGGCGATCGGCCCGATGCCGGCTCCCGTCGGCGCCGCTCTCCCCTCACCGGATCCGCACCACCCCCCGCCCCCGCACCGCCCGGGCCCCCAACCGCCCGGCATCAGCCCTCGGCCTCGCCGCCACCGCCTCCCGCACCGTCAGCAGGATCTCGCCGTCGTAGCGCTCCGCCAGCACCCGCGCCAGCTCCGCCGCCCCACCCGGCCGGACCTCGGGCGCCAGCTCCGGCAGTCGGCCCGGGGCGCTGAGGTCCTGGGCCTGGGCGGCCCAGTGGGCCGCGTCGCACCGCTCGCCCTCGGCGGTGTAGTGCACCGCCAGGCAGTGCACGGCCAGCTGGTCCCCGTACTGGGCGGCTATCCGCCACCAGAAGACGCCGTCCGCCGTGCGGCCCATGCCGTACAGCAGGCAGCCGAGCGTCCGGAAGGCGGTCTTCTCGGCGAGTTCGAGGTCCAGGGCCAGCTCCCCCGGCTCCACCGCGCCCGCCACCCCGGCGCACAGGTGCCGCAGGTCGCGCCGCAGCTCCGCCCGTCCGCCGGCCCATCGGGGCTGCCCCGCGGCCGCTCCGGGACCGGACCCCGACCCCGGGCCGGAACCGGCCCCCGCCCCCACCGCCGCACCGGTCCCCGCGCCCGGCCCCGCCGCCGTTCCCGGGCTCGGCGCGACGGCCGGAACGTGCGGCGGCCGGGCGCCGGCGGGCGGCCGGGCGAGGCGGTCGCGAACCGCCGGGACGGGCCGCCGGGCGGTGGCGAGCCTCTCGGCCAGCAGACGCGTGAAGTCCACCGGGTCGTGGTCGTCGAACTCCCGCTCCAGCTCGACGGCGTGCGCGAGCAGCAGCTCCGTGACCCTCATGTCCGCGCCCCGCCCTCGTCCGGGTGTTCCAGCAGGTACTCCAGGTGGCGCCGCCCGAGGCTGTAGTACGTGCGGGCCGTGGTGTGCGCGATGCCGAGGGACCCTCCGATGTCGTGGTACGACAGCCCGGCCTGGCGCAGCCGGACCACGTCGGCCTGGACCGGCGCGGCCCGCGCGAGTTCCTCCATGGCCCAGTCCAGGGCGTCCAGCTCGGCGAGCTCGTTCAGCTCGTCCTGGCTGGTGTCGGGACGGCGTTGGGCGATGACCCGCAGTCGCTTGCGCTCGGCCCGGCGGCGCTCGCGCAGCACGTCCACCACCGCGTCCTTGACGACCTTGAAGGCGAAGGCCTGCGGATCGGGGCTGGCCAGAGCACGGCGCCAGTTCTTGTAGAGCGTGGTGCCGGCGTTCTGGACGGCGTCCTGGGCGTCCTCGCGGTGGTGCAGGCGCTGCTGGGCGTAGCGGAGGTAGCCGGAGTTCTCTCGGGTGAAGAAGGCCTCGAAGTCGTTCGGCAGGTCGGCGAGCGGATCGGCTCGCAGGCCCCGCTCCTCGCCCGGCCCGGGAGTGCTCACGCGGGCCCCCCCTTTCGTCGGTCAGCTGGCCGGCCCGCCCGGTGGCACGCCGACGGCCCCTTGAGGGCTCGTGGTGTAACCGTCCGGGAGGTCGCCGATGTCGACCGGATCGGGCCGACAATTGCCGAACGTTTCCGTTCGCTTTTGACCAGCGCCGCTGACCTGCCGCTTCACCCGCACGGCCTCGACCCCGAGAATCGAAACGTGACCCACATCACACCCGAAGAGAGGGTGGCTTGACAAACCCCACCATGCCGCTCCCGCCACTCCGGACACCCCCCGAGCCCGCCGGGACGCGCCACGCCCTACGGCGCCGGTTCCACCTCGGCCGCGTCCAGCGCGGCGGTCACCCGGTCCAGCAGCCCGCGCAGCACGGCCAGGTCCTCGACCGGCAACCGAGTCGCCGCCAGCAGCCGACGCGGAACCTGGCCGGCCCGCTCGCGCAGCGCCGCCCCGTCGGACGTCAGGCGGACGGTGACCGACCGCTCGTCCTCCGGACTCCGCTCACGGCGCACCAGTCCGGCCGTCTCCAGTCGCTTGAGCAGCGGGGAGAGCGTCCCGGAGTCCAGCCGCAGCCGCTCGCCGATCCGCTTGACGGGCAGTTCGCCCTCCTCCCACAGCACCAGCATGACCAGGTACTGCGGATAGGTGAGCCCGAGATCCCGCAGCAGTACCCGGTACACGCCGCCGAAGGCGCGGGAGGCCGCGTTGAGCGAGAAGCAGATCTGCTGGTCGAGGCGGAGCAGCTCCTCGTCCGCCATGCCGGGGTGGGTGGTCATGCACCCATGGTACCGATCACCATCGCACCATTGAGTTGTGCGCAATTGAATTGCGTGCTCTACTTATCCCAGCGCAGCGGCGACCGAGTGACCGCCGCCGAGCACGCCGGACCGGCAACCGCCCGGACCGGCCGCAGGAACACCCAGGACCCGAAGGGGAAGCCACCATGGACGCGCTCTACACCGCAGCCGCCACCGCCAACGGCCGGGAGGGCCGCGCCGTCAGCTCCGACGGCCGGCTGGACCTCGCGCTGGCCATGCCGCCCGCGCTCGGCGGCAGCGGTCAGGGCACCAACCCGGAACAGCTCTTCGCCGCCGGCTACGCCGCCTGCTTCGCCAGCGCCCTCGGCCTGGTCGGTCGGCAGGCCCGGGTGGACACCAGCGAGGTCTCGGTGACCGCCGAGGTCTCCATCGGCAAGGACGGGGCCGGCTTCGCCCTCGCCGTCGTCCTGCGCGTGGAGCTGCCCGAGGCGCTCGCGGGCGAGACCGGTGAGCTGCTGGTCAAGCAGGCGCACGAGGTCTGCCCGTACTCCCGCGCCACCCGGGGCAACATCCCGGTCGAGCTGGTCGTCGAGTAGGCACCCCGCCGACGGGCCGGGCCCGCTGCGGGCGAACCGCGGCGGGCCCGGCCAGTCACCCCGGTGTCAGTCGCCACCCGGCCCGTTCGCCGAACGCAGCGTGTCCAGTCGGTGCCGGTACTCCTCCGCGTCGATCTCGCCCCGCGCGAACCGCTCCGCGAGCACCTGCTCCGGGGACACCCACTGGCTCCCCTGCCCACCGCGGCCCTCCTGTCCCACCCGGCCCCAGCCGTGCGGGCCGTCCACCCCGGGTCCACCGGCACCGGGCGCCGCCCGACCCGGCGGAATCGGCTGTCGCGAGCGCGACACGTACCGGAACAGGGCGACGGCGAGCAGCACGACGATCACCAGGAACAGCAGCGTCGCGAACGCCATCAGCCCCATGCCCCAGCCACCCACGTGGCCGTGTCCGTGCCAGTACCTCATCAGGACCTCCTCCTCCGGCCCCGTCGGGACCCGCCGAGGTGAGCAGCGCCTTATCACCATCGTGCTCCCACCACCGGTGAAAGCGGCGTGAGGGAGGGCTGAGAAAACGTTCCGGCACTCGGTCCGGCGGCAACCGGGGTAGCGTGCCGTCGTGACCCGCCAGCCGCCGCCCGCCCCCGACCCCCGGTACCGCACGGCCCACCAGCCTCCCGCGGCCCTCCACCCGCCGTACGACGACCGCTCCCCCGAGCAGCTCGTCGCCGCCGGGGTGGTCCGGCGTCACCACGATCCGCGGCCCCACCCGGCACTCGGCCACTCCCCGATCGGCTACGTCACCACCGCGCTCTGGGCCGAGCTGACCGCCCTCGCCATCGCACCGGACGCCGCGGAGACCACCGCCACCGCGCTGCTGCACTCGATCGCCGAGCGCGCCGTGGACGCGGCGCTCGCCCCGGGCAACGAACGGGCCCCGCGAGACGACCTGTACGTGACCGACCCCGCCCACATCGGCCCGCACCGCCGGGCGGTCTGGTTCCAGCGCTCCACGCCGCACGGCACCCCCGGCACCCCCGGCACCCCCGGCGCGCACGGCGCCCACGCCCCGCGCGGCCCCCTCGACCTGCTCACCCCGCTCGACCCGCGCGGCGGCGACACGACCCGCGGCCCGATCACCGCCTCCTTCGCACCCCACCATCCGTAGGCGCCCGGCGCCCAGCGCCCAGCACTCAGCGCTCGACCCGGAGGCTGTGACACACCCAGCTCAGCCGGTCCGGCCCGCCGTACGGCGGGCGGTCGTGGTACGTCCCGTCCGCCACCGAGATGTTGACGATCAGGTAGGCGTGCCACGCGGGCCCGACCCCGTGCAGGTCCGCGTAGACCAGTTCGTCCTCCACGTACCAGTCCACCGAGTTCGCGCCGAGCACCACCCGCAGGTCGAAGGTCGCCCCGAGCCCGATGCCGGCGTTCGCGCCGTGCCAGTAGCGGAAGCCGCCCCGGACGTGGTTGGAGATCTCCAGAAGGTCCGGGTTGTCCGGGTGGTACTCGAAGAGGTCCACCTCGTTGCCGCCGTCCCGCCAGGTCCAGATGGCCGGCCAGGCGCCGAGTTCCACGGGCAGCGTCACTCTCGCCGACAGGACGTCGCCGGTGACGGCCTGGAATCCGTCCGGGCTGCCCTCGGTGGTCAGCAGGTTGCAGCTCCAGAGTCCGCCGCTGTGCCGCCTGACCGCGGTGAACCGACCGTCCGGGCAGTAGTCGCGGCTGAGGTAGTCGAGCTTGTGGTCGCTCCGATTGGTCGGCCCCATCCGGGGATAGGCGCTGCTGCGCCCGGCGATCCACTGGCTGGTCGAAGTGAAGTCCGCGTCGAACACGACTGTCACGGCCGCCTCCCCGAAGCTCCGCCGTCCCGGCAGTCCACACCGCCGGGCACACAGGGTGAGTTACCCGGTACCCTCCGCAGTATGCGAAGCGGATCGTTCGGGTCGGGACGAACGTGCGATGCGGGAGGGCCCGCCCGGGCCGTCAGCCGACGGGCGTCGTGCCTGCGGTGCCGAGCCGGTCGGTCACCGAGACCACCCCGTCCACCGAGCGGCAGAGGTTGAGCACGATCGGCACCAGGTGCGGCTCGGGCACGGTGCCGCTGAGCACCACCCGGCCCTGGTTGACCTCCACCCCGATCTCCGCCGGGCTGACCCCGTCGATCCGGCCGAGCACCTCTTCGACGATCTCCCGCCGGATCACCATGTCCTCGCGCAGGAAGACCCGCAGCAGGTCACCGCGGCTGACCATGCCGATGACCCGCCCCTCGTCGTCCAGCACCGGCAGCCGCTTCAGGCCGTGCCGGCTCATCAGCCGGGCCGCCGCGACCACGCTGGTGTCGGGCGTGGTGCAGACCGGCTGGGCCGTCATCAGGTCGGCCGCGGCCACCTCGCCGTCCGGGCCCGGTGCCGCCGACTCGGGCGCGGGCAGCAGGCTGGCCGGGTCCTCCTGGGCGGCCAGGGTGCGCAGCAGGTCGGCCTCCGAGACCACGCCGAGCGGTCTACCGTCCGGGTCGACCACCGGCACGCCGGTGATGTCGTACTCGCTCAGCAGCGCCACGATCTCCCGGAACCCGGTCTCGGGCGAGACCAGGACCACGGGGCTGGTCATCACGGATTCGACGGTGGCATGCCGCACGCCGGTTCACCTCGTCCAACGCTGCTGGTCCGATCGGGCTCGGATCGTCCCGACCGGTACCGGCAGCATCGCCCCCGGTGGCCGGGACCGCCAGGGGCCAAGGGGCCGAACGGGTGGGACCTTGGGCCTGCCGCACCGACGCGCCCCCGACATCGGGCGCACCGGACACCAGCCGTACCGGAGGACACCGTGCGCACCGGACACCATGTGCACCGGACACCATGTGCACCGGACCACCCGCCCCCCGGGGGCACGCCTCCCCCGACGGGATCAGGCGTGGGTGCTCGACCCGCAGACGAAGACGGGCAGCGGCAGGAAGCCGTGGCTCCGGATGTCGTCCTTGGCCTCGCCGGAGGTGCAGAACCAGCCCTGTCGGCCGAACACCTTCCGCAGCGCCTGGCCGTGCGCGTCGCTGCTGGTCCAGTCGCCGTCCCGCACCCCGAGGTAGAGGACCCGGCCGTACGGGCTCGCGAGGAAGTTCGGGCTGATCATGCCCCCGGACGTGGGGGCGATCCCGTCGACGTTCTTCAGGACGAGCTCCCCGGGGTCGTCGCCCGGCTTCCGGTGCCCGCCGGTCACCTGGCCGACCCAGCGGCCGACCGAGTACGGGACGATCGCGTTCGGGTCGTGCAGGAGCGCGTCCTCCCCCTGGTCGTCCGCGACGCCGGAAGTCACGCACGGGCCCGCGTAGAAGGCGCCGGGGTCACCGTTGGAGACGGCGGAGGACGCGAGAGCGGTCATCTCGTCGGAGGTGAAGCTCGACCGGCGCTGGGAGGAGTCCGAGTAGAACTGGCCCGGCACCACCGGTTTGATCGTCGCGTCCGGCCACCGCGAGTCGATCTGCCGCCAGTTGGTGATGTCGCACGCGTAGATCGACCGCAGCTCGAAGCTCGTCAGGCTCGTCGGCGCGTTGCCGCCCGCCGGAGCCGCCCAGGTCACCGCGTCCTTCACGAGGGGGACGAAGTCGACCGAGGTCGGGTCGGTCACCCGCGGCCCCCTGCTCAGCCGCACGAAGTCGACCGTCGCACCGGTGTTGCTGTTCAGGGTGGTCAGCGCCTGCCGGGTGTTGGTCGGCCGGAGGACGGAGGAAGCCCCCGCCTTGGGCGTGATCGTTCCGGTTCCCCTGGCGTCCCAGCTGTACAGCCGGGGCGAGGCGGTGTCCCCGGCCGCCGCGAGCGAGGCGTTGTAGTCCGTGGCGAGCGCGTTGAAGAGCGCGTCGGTGGCGGGGGCTCCCATGCCGACCAGGTCGGTGCCGGCGGGCGTCGGCGGGTCGGCGGGGGCCGGGGCGGCCGTGACGAGGGCGAGTGCGGCGGCCAGCGCGGCGGCGGCGCCGAGTCGTGCGGTGAGGCGGGGCATGTGCGCTCCTCGGAGGGTCGACGGGGTGGGCACCGAGATCCTCGGGTCCCGCGCCCGCCGCGTCACCCCCGCCGGGCCGGGGCGACGGGCATCGTCCGCTGGTCGGCAGCGGGCGGCCCGCCCCGGAGCCCCGGACGTTCTTCCCCCGGTGTCCCGCCGCTTGCCCGGCATATGCCCACCGCTCTCCCCGAACGGCGCAACCATCACATGATCGACTCGTTGGACCGTCCACCACGACAGCGGAACGGCTCCCGGGAGGGCCCCTTGGCAGTACGGGCAGTACGGGCGGTACAGGCGGTACGGGCAGGAGGGGCGGCACGGACGGTGAGCGCGGCCGCGCTGCGCCGGGGCGTCACCGCGCGCCCGGTGGCCGTGGCGGAGGCCTCGCTGGTGCGCCACTACCGGCGACTGGTCCGGCCCGCCTACCTGGCGCTGCCGGCCGACCGCGACCGGCACACCCGGGTGCTCGCCGCCCACACCGCGGTCCAGCGGGCCCTGCCCACCCGCTGGACGCGCCGCCCCGGACCGGCCGCCGGCGAGCGGACCACCGAGCCCCCGGACACCTCGGACACCCCGAACAGCCCGAACAGCCCGAACAGCCCGAACAGCCCGGACGAGCCGAACGGCCCGGATGACCCGGTCTACGCCGCGCTGCGCCTTCGGGTGCTGCGCGCCGCGCTCCGGCCGCGCCCGGCAGGCCGTCTCCTCCAGCCCCGGGTCTGGGGCCTGCGGCTGTTCACCCCGCACGGTGGCGAGCGGGACGCGGCGCTCGACCACGCGCTCGCCGCACTCGCCGCCCCGGCCAGGGCGGCCTTCGCCCTGCGGACGGTCGAGGGGCTGGGGCCGGAAAGCGCCGCCGAGGTGCTGCGGCAGGCCGGGGTGGCGCACCCGGCGGTGGCGGTGGCCGTCGCCGGGCAGGTCCCGTCCGGCCCGGACCCGCTGCCGGCCGCCTTCGACCCCTGCGCCGTCCGGGTGCAGCCCGCCGACCTGCTGCGCCGTCGCCGCGCGCTGACGGCCGCGCTCGCGGTCGGCGTGCTCGGCCTCACCACCACGGCCGGGGTACTGGGCGGCTCACGCCCCGCCGCGCCGGACCGTCCCACGGCCTCGCCGCTCGCGGGCTCCGACACCGACCCGTCCCACCTGGTCCGGGTCGCCCCGGACGCCTGGCAGCACACCACCCGGGTCGACTTCACCACCTGGCCCGCCCGCGGCGAGCGGAGCGAGGACGGCGCGCTGCTCGGCCGAGCACTGGAGGCCTGGGCCCGGCCCGGCACCGGGACCCACGCCGAACCGGGTACGGACCCCGCTCCGCCCGTCGCACCCGCGCACCTGCTGTTCGCCGGCACGGTGGACGGCACCGGTGTGGTGGTGTTCTCCGACGGCGCGCGGATCGCCCGCTACACCGACGGCCGGGACGGCCGCGACGGTGTCCTGGACCTCGCCCGGGCCGACGACGCCGACCCGACCACGGCGGGCGCGGTGGTCCTGCGCCGTCAGGGCGCCACCGTCCGCTACCTCCTGGCGCCCTGGGTCGACTCCGCCGGGACCCGCCGGATCGACCAACCCGACGCCCCCGCCCGTCCGTTGGACCACCCCGAGGGGCTGACCGCCGCGGCCCCGGCAGTCGGCGGGCCCGCCGACTGCCGGGGCGCCACCCTGCTCCAGCTGCGCTCCTCCCCCGTGGCCGCAGAGAAGGACGCCTTCCTGCTGGCCGACCTGGGCGGCCTGGTCCCCGCCCACCTCACCTACGCCCCGCCGGAGGAGCAGGCCCGACCGCAGCACGCCCGAGCGGAGCAGGCCCGGCCGGAACGCGAACCGGGCGAGGCCACCGGCCAGGAAGCCCTGCGGGCCTGGGCCCGGGCCGGCTGCGCCGTCCCCGACGGCACACCGGGCGTCAAACGGCTTGACCTCTGGGCCTTCGCCGTCCAGCCGCTGCCGCAGAACGCGGGCTCGGCTTCCTGGGTCTGTCTGCGCGCCGACCGCTGGGACGGCGCGGGCAGTGCGGCCACCGCCGTCGTCCTGCCGGGCGCCGGCGGGCCGCAGCGCACCGGTGGGGGCCCGGGTCGGGCGTGCAGCCGCTTCGAGCCGGACACCGTCGCCTGGACGTGGTGGCGCTCCCCGCACGGGACGGAGTTCGTGCTCGCGGCGGGCAGCCGCCGGGTCACCCGGCTCGCCGTCAAGGGCCCGGGCTGGTCCGCCGACCGCCCCGCGCCGGACCGCACCTTGGCCGTCGAACGCCCCGCCCGGGCGACCGTCCAGGTGGAGGCACAGCTCGACGACGGCACCCGGATCGTCCCACCGCACTGAGGCCCCTCCTCCGCACGGGCTCCCACCGCCCGCGCGGATCACCGCCCCGGCCACCCCACCACCGCCGCCCGACCGGACGGCTCCCGCTCGTAGTCGGGCAGTTCGACGCTGCTGACCCGCTTGCCCAGTTCCAGCATCCGATCCAGCGCCCAGCGCCGGTTGAGCAGCGCGTTGCGGAAGCGCAGCCCGGTGGCCGTGCGCGGCGCGAGGAAGGGCCCGGTCCGGTCCCCGCCCTTCTGGCAGCCCTGCGCGTAGCCGCGCAGCCGCTGCTCGTACCGCTCGAAGGCGGCCCGGTGGTCGCCGTCGGCACGGGCGAGCTCGCCCGCGAGGACGTAGGCGGCCACCACCGCCGTCCCGGTGCCCATGCCGCCGATGGTCGCGCCGCAGGCCGCGTCACCGATCAGGGCGATCCGGCCGGTCGACCAGGCGGGCACGTCGGCGCGGCTGATCGAGTCGAAGTACGGCTCGGGGGCGGCGTCCAGGCTCTCCAGCAGCTGCGGCACCCGCCAGCCGAGGCCCGCGAAGGCGGCCCGGACCAGCGCCTTCTGCTGCGCCGGGTCGTGGCGGTCGTAGCGCAGTTCGGGCGAGGCGAAGAGGCAGAACGCGCCGGCCCGGTCCGGGTCGCGGTGGGCGGCGCCGACGGACATCAGCCGACCGGGGACGTTGAGGCCGACCGAGCCCACCGGCAGCCCGAGGTCGTTGGGCAGTTGCCAGGTGGCCGCGTAGTAGCCGAGGTGGCGGACGTAGCGCCGCTCGGGGCCGAAGGCGAGCCGGCGGACGTTGGAGTGCAGTCCGTCAGCCCCGATCACCAGGTCGAACTCGCGCGGCGCGCCGTGCCGGAAGGCGACCCGGACCCCGCCCGTGGTCTCCTCCAGCGCCGTGATCGTGTCGCCGAAGACGTACTCGGCGCGGGCGCTGCTGTGCCGGTGGAGCAGCTGGGCCAGCTCCCCGCGCGGGACCTCCAGGTCGCCGCCGGCGAACTCGGCGGGCAGGTGCAGCAGTCGGCGCCCGTCGGGGGCCACGAAGGTCATCGGACTGCCGCCGGTGCCGAGCGTGCGCAGCTCCTCCAGGACGCCCATCCGCTCCAGCACGGTCAGGTGGGTGCGGCCGCGGAAGTCGACGTCCTGACCGCCGTCGCGCAGCGCGGGGGCCAGTTCGACCACGGTCACCTCGAAGCCGTACCGGCCCAGCCAGTGGGCCAGTGCGGGGCCGGCGATGCTCGCACCCGAGATCAGGACCTTGGTGCTCATGGAAACCACTCCGTCCGAGGATCGAAAAACTGTGTCTGGCGGACACTGTTCGTTGCTGTGTACGGTAGACACAGTTGGATCGGAAGGGCAAGCCCCTGGCGGAAGCGCGGACCGGACACCCGGTCGGCAGCCCGCACGGACCCCGGAACGGGAGCGGACGAATGGCCGAGGCGGCGAACGGGACGGTGCGGCTGCTCTGGGGGCCGCCGGCCAAACCCACCCGGGGGCCGAAGCCGACCCTCAGCCTGGAGCGGATCGCCGCGGCGGGAGTCGAGGTCGCCGACGCGGAGGGGCTCGGCGCGGTCTCCATGCAGAAGGTCGCCGGACTGCTCGACTTCACCAAGATGTCGCTCTATCGATACGTCCCCGGCAAGGCCGAACTGATCGCCCTGATGGTCGAGTCGGCCGTCGGCGCACCGCCGGAACCACCGGAGGGAGGCGACTGGCGGGATCAACTCACCGCCTGTGCGCACGACTTGGCCGACTCCTTCACCCGGCACCCGTGGCTGCTGGACGCCACCGTCGGCGTCCGCGCGATCGGCCCGAGGGAACTCGCCTGGCTGGAGAGGCTGGTGGGCGCGCTCGACGGCCACGGGCTCACCGGCCCCGAACGGATGGACGCCGCCGTCCTGCTCACCGGGCACGTACGCGGGATCGCCGCGCAGTCCCGCTCCGCCGGACCGGCCCGCACGCCCGAGGCCGAACTCCTCGCCGCCCTCGGCACCGTGGTCCAGGAGAACGCCGACCGCTTCCCCGCGGTCGCCGCCGCCATGGCGGACCCGGGCGGCCGCGACCGGGCGCTCGAGTTCGGCCTGGAGCGCATCCTGGACGGGCTCGCCGCCCTGATCGAGCGCCGCACGACCGCCGACCCCGCCAGCAACGGCCGAACGACGACCGGCCGAACGAACACCGGTCGCACGAACGCCCTCTGACCCGCGCCCCGGACGACCGTCGGCTCACGTCGGAAAACCGTTCGGACCGCCGCCCGTTCACTCGCTACCATCGCGGCCCATGGCGATGTTCGTGCACCTGACCGCCGCGGCGAACGCGCCGCGCATCCGCCGCGCCGGCATCCGCGCCGACAGCTGGGGCCAGGACGGCGTGCGCGGGGTGTACTGCTTCCCCGTGCTGCCCTCGTACACGCTCACCCATCAGTGGCTGCGCGAGCTGGCCCGGTTCGGCCCCAAGGGCGCGCTGATCGCGGTGCACCTCCGGCTGGACGACGAGCAGGAGGTGCTGGCCGGGCACTACGGCGGCCGCGCCCGGGACGCCCACCGGCCGCTGCGCGCCGCCGAGGCGGTCCGGCGGATCGGTGCCCTGGCCGACCCGCGCGGCTGGGAGGTGTTCCTGCCGCGCGCGGTGGGAGCCCGCGAGGTGCACCGGATCCGCGCCGTACCGCAGGTCACCGGCTGGCGCTACCTGCCGGGCGCCCACGGCACCCGGCCCTGCACCTGTTTCGGCTGCCGCGTCCACGGCGAGTACGGCAGCCGCCGGCTGCGCGAGCGCCACCCGCACCCGTTGGACGGCCCGCCGCCGCCCTCCCCCGTGCTGCTGGCCCGGATCGCGGCGGCCGGCGAACCGGGCGATCCCGCCGAACTGCGCTCCGCACTGCACTGGTTCGGGCTGCGCCGGCGCGGTCCGGTGGACCGCCTCGCCCACCTGGCCGCCCACCCGGACCCTGAGGTGCGGGGGGAGCTGGTGTGGGCCGTCGCCCGCTGGTCCACCCCGGGAGTCTCCGAGCTCCTTGACCTCCTGGCCGAGGATCCGCACCCGGACGTCCGCGGGGCCGTCGCGGCGGTCCGGGACCACTGAGGTCCCGGCCGCCGTCACGCCGTCCGCCGGTGCGCCGAGGTCAGGTCGCGCACCAGCGCCGGATCACGGCCGCCACCGGGCCGCACGGGTCACGGGCCGCACGGGTCAGGGACCGCCGGACCGCCCGGGTCACGGCGCGCCACCGGCCCGCGCGCCCGCGCGGCGCGCCGTCAGGAGACGCGCTTGAGCTGCCAGGAGTTCTTCTCCAGGCTCGGCACCGCCGAGTAGTTGCAGCCGGAGCCGTAGAAGGTGCTCACGATCGTCCAGCCGTCCGGCGGCCAGGTGGAGGCGCAGGCGTTGACCACGGTGCCGACGGGGTAGCCGGTGAGCTGCATGATCTTCTTGGTGTTCGGGGTGAACCCGGAGCCGCAGCCGCCGCTGTTCCACCACTGGACGTCCACGTAGCCGCTCGGCGTGAGCGAGGACGAGCAGCTGGTGCTGGTGTCGCCGGGTGCGGCCTGGGCCGTTCCCGCGGTCAGGGTCAGCGCGGCGGCGGTACAGCCCAGGGCCAGGACGACGGAACGAAGGCGTGTCACGGGGTCGGCTCCTCTCGGTGACGCGGAGCGTCCGCGTCCCGCCCATTCCTATCCGTGCGACCGCGGTGACGGACAGCGGCTTTCCGGCCCGACCCGCGGCGCGTTCTCGCCCATCCCCGCCGGGAGCGGTCCGCCGTCACTCCGCTGACCTGCGCGGTCCCCCGTCGACGTGCCCGTTCGCCGGATCCGGGTGATCATGGGACGAACCGTGTCATCGGCGATTCGGCGCACCGGGCCGTCGGCCCCGGGAGTGCCCGGAAGGTGGAATCGATGTTCCAGCTCCTGTGGATTCTGCTCATCGGCTTCGTGCTCGGCGTGCTCGCCAAGCTGATCCTGCGCGGACCGCAGTCGATCCCCTGGTGGCTGACCATGCTGCTCGGCGCCGCCGGGGCGTGGCTCGGCAACGCCGTCTCCGGCTGGATCGGCGTCCGCCACACCTCGGGCATCGACTGGATCCGGCACATCCTGCAACTCGCCTTCGCCGTCGCCCTGATCGCCTTCGTCGCCCCGGCGTGGACCAAATCCCACCAGAACCGCTGACCGGCAGACGGACCGTCCGCCCCCGCAGGCCGCGCACCCGTGCCACCGGCCGGCGGGGGCCGGGCCCTCCGGACCACCGGACCATCCCCGACCGAACCACCGGACCATCCGCGACCGGACCACCGGCGGCCGGGCCATCGGCGGCCGGGCCATCGGCGGCCGGGCCCGCTCAGCCCACGTGGACGGCCGGGCGGCGCGAGCGGTCCGGCTCGGCCTCGCGCAGCACCTCGCGGGTGACCGGGGCGATCTCACCCTGCCCGAACAGGAAGAACCGCAGGAACTGGGCGAAGGGGTTTCCCTCGGTCCACTCGAAGTAGATGTGCGGCTGCTGCCCGGTGAGGTCGCGCACCCGGAGCAGCAGTGCGGCCAGCGCGTTGGGCACGCTGGAGCTCTGCAGCGCCAGCACCCGGTAGCGGTCGTGCAGCACCTCGCCGTGCACGGTCAGTTCGGCCTCGAAGTCGGACGGGTCGAGCACGGTGACCTCGACGAAGACCAGGTCGTCCTCGGCCGGGATGTCGTTGTCCCGCCGGATCTGGTGGATCTTGTCGCGGTACTCGGCGATGTCCCGGCTGTTCGGCTCGTTGGCGATCAGGCGCAGCGGGCGGTGGGTGTAGTCCCGGACGAAGCGTGCCGCGACGTCGTCCAGCACGACGTCGGTGACGCGCAGTTCGAAGGCGCGCTTGAGCCGGGACAGGAACGAGACCAGCATGATGCCCGCGATGAAGCAGGCGCCGATCTTGACGCCGTCCGGCCGCTCGGCGATGTTCACGGCCGTGGTGTAGAGGAACACCGCGGCGATCACGCCGAAGCCGGCCCGCCAGCGGCGCTGCCCGGCCTTGTGGGCGGCGATGGTGACGGCGATGGCGGCGGAGCTGATCAGGACCAGCACGCCGGTGGCGTAGGCGCCGCCCTGGGCGTCCACGTTGGCGTCGAAGATCCAGGTGACCAGGAAGGCGATGAGGGTGAGCACGATGACGGTCGGCCGCACCGCCCGCGCCCAGTGCGGGGCCATGCCGTAGCGCGGCAGGTAGCGCGGCATCAGGTTGAGCAGTCCGGCCATCGCGGAGGCGCCGGCGAACCAGAGGATGGCGATCGTGGAGAGGTCGTAGACGCTGCCGAAGCCGCTGCCCAGGTACTCGTGGGCGAGGTAGGCGAGCGCCCGCCCGTTGGCCTGGCCGCCGGCCTTGAACTGGTCGGCCGGGATGAGCAGCGTGGTGATGAAGCTGGTGGTGATCAGGAACACGCTCATGATCACCGCCGCGGTGGTCAGCAGTTTGCGGGCGCCGCGGATCCGGCCGGTGGGCTTCTCCTCGGTGTCGTCCGGGTCGCCCTCGATGTGCGGCATCACGGCGACGCCGGTCTCGAAGCCGGACAGGCCGAGTGCCAGTTTCGGGAAGACGATCAGCGCCACCCCGATCATGGCGATCGCGTTGCCGTGCTCCACGGTCAGCGCGTCCGTCCAGTCGCTGAACACGTGCGGGGCCCTGAGCACGTGCCAGAGGCCGTTGGCGACCACCACGACGTTCAGCGAGAGGTACACCGCGACCAGCACCACGGCCAGGCCGATCGCCTCGCTGAAGCCCTTGAGGAAGACGGCGCCGAGCAGCGCGATCATGATCATGGTCAGCATGACCTGCTTGCCGGTCAGCGCGCTGTGCAGGTGGGGGTTCTCCACCAGGTGGGCGCTGGCGTCGGCGGCGGACAGGGTGATGGTGATCATGAAGTCGGTCGACGCGAAGCCCAACAGGGTGAGCACGAAGAGCTTGCCCTGCCAGAACGACAGCAGCCGCTCCAGCATCGCGATCGACCCCTGGCCGTGCGGGCTCTCCTGGGCGACCCTGCGGTAGACGGGCAGCGCCCCGAGCAGGGTGACGACCACCAGCACGATGGTGGCCAGCGGCGAGACCAGCCCGGCCGCGAGCGCCGCGATGCCCGGCTGGTAGCCGAGCGTGGAGAAGTAGTCCAGGCCGGTCAGGCACATGACCCGCCACCAGCGCTGGCCCTTCTCCTGCTGCGGCTCGGCGTGCGGCCCGGGGTGCTGCTTGGCCATGTCGGACAGGCCTTCCAGCAACCAGGCCCGGAACCGCCCGCCCCGGGAGGCGGGCTCCGTCCCCTGCTCGGCCGACCCCGACGAAACCACGTGCACCCCTGTCCATGACGCGACGGTCCGTGAACCGGCCGGGCGCGCACGCCTCCGGGCCCCGGCGGCCGCCGGACGGCGGGCCTGGTCAGGCTAGGGGACCGGCCCGCCCGGGCCGGTCAACCGCGCGGGCCGACACGCCCGGGTGCGCCCGTACGGCCCTCCCCGGCGGCCCACTGCCCCCACGGACACCCCGGGCCCGCGCGGCAGCCTGCGCGGACCTCCCGAAACACGCGAGGATGTCCGCGCGCACCCGACACGCCGGGTCGACGCGCCCGTGGACTCGCGCCCGGGCAAGGGCAGGGAAACGAGGAGGTCGCGGTGGTCGAGCCGAGCCGGCGGAGGATTCTGGGCCTGGGTCTGATGGCGGCCGCCGTCACCTCCTGCGGCCCCCGCCGCCCGGACCCGGCCGCCGGCCCGCAACCGCCCACCGCCTCGGCAGCGGAAGCCTCCGCCGGCCCCGGCACCGGCGGCCGGGCCGCCGACGGGCACACCGGCACCGCAGCGGCCGACGAGCGCTCCCGTCCCGGCAATCCGGACTGGGAGATCGCCGACCCCGGCCCGGACGGTGCCATCGAGGGCTTCGCCGACCGGGTCAGCGTCCTGCCCGGCGAGCCCTTCGGCCTGCACGTCTCCACCCCCGCCGCCGCCTTCACCGTCTCCGCCTACCGGATGGGCTGGTACGACGGCGCCCGCGCCCGGCTGGTCTGGCGCCGCGAACACGTCCCCGGCGGCAAGCAGGCCGCGCCGCACGTGGACCCGGCGACCCGCACCGTCCTGACCGGCTGGCAGCGCACCCTCGCGGTGGACACCGCCGGCTGGCCCGAGGGCGCCTACCTGCTGCGCCTGGACGCCGAGGACGGCTCCGGTCGCCGCTACGTCCCGCTCACCGTCCGCTCGGCGAGCACCGCCGGCCGGACCGTGGTGATGAGCGCCCCGGCGACCTGGCAGGCCTACAACGAGTGGGGCGGCTACAGCCTCTACAACGGCCCGTCCGGCGGCCTGGCCGGCCGCTCGCTGAAGGTCGTCTTCGACCGGCCGTACGACTACGACCACGGTGCCGGGCTGTTCCTGGTGTACGAGGCCCCGCTGGTCGTCCTCGCCGAGCGGCTCGGTCTGCCGCTCGCGTACACCACGGGCGTCGACGTGGCCCGGGAGCCCGGTCTGCTGGCCGGGGCGAGCGCCGTCCTGTCGCTCGGCCACGACGAGTACTGGTCGCCCGAGCAGCGGGCGAACGTGGCCGCGGCCCGGGACGCCGGGACCAACCTGGCGGTCCTGGGCGCCAACTGCTGCTTCCGCCGGGTCCGGTTCGAGCCGACCGACCTCGGGCCGGACCGCACGGTGGTCTGCTACAAGGACGCCTGGGAGCAGGACCCCGGCCACCGGGCGGGTGCCCCGGCGACCACCGACTTCCGGGCCGGCCCGGGCGCCGACCCCGAGAGCTCGCTGCTCGGCGTCATCTACGACGGCTACCCGGTGGACGCCCCGTACGTCGTCACCTCGCCCGGGCACTGGGCATTCGAGGGGACCGGCGTCGCGGCGGGAGCCTCGTTCCCGCACCTGGTCGGAGTGGAGTACGACAGGGTGAACACCGGCTTCCCCACCCCGCGCCCGATCGAGGTGATCGCCCATTCCCCCGTGGTCTGCGAGGGCCGCCGCTCCCACTCCGACACCGCCTACTACACGGTGCCGAGCGGGGCCGGGGTGTTCGCCACCGGGACGATGCGCTGGGTGGAGGCGCTGGAGGCCCGCGGCCCCGGCGGCGGCCGGGCCGACCACGGCATCGACTCGCACGCCGGGGACCTCGTCCGGCAGGTCACCGAGAACGTCCTGCGCGCCTTCGCCGCCGGCCCGGCCGGCCGCACCCACCCCGCCGGGGACAACCTCGACTCGGTCTACGGCGCGGCGTAGCGCGGAGCCGGGCTCAGCCCGCGGCCGGCGGCGTGAAGGTCTCCGCCGGGCCGAAGTCCGTGTAGCGCTCCTTCGTCACGGCCGGCTTGCCGGCCACCACCGTCGACACCTCGCCGCGGACGACCCGGCCGAGCCGGTCGATCCACAGCTGGACGTCGGCCCCGTCCACGCCCTGGTTCTGCCGCCCGTCCCCGTACTTCGGGTTCGCGCGGCGGAGCTGGTCCGCCGAGAGCCGGGCGGCGAGGTGGAACACCGGCACGCCCGCTTCGGTCTCCATGCCCTTGCGGGCGGCGGGCCCGGCGTCCAGCAGGACCCTGGCGTAGCCGTCGTTGTCCTCCACACCCTTCCCGGCTTGCGCCGGGGGCTTCTCGTCCCTCGTCCAGGTGGTCTCACCGGTCTCCTTGTTCCGCCGGTAGATGGCCTGGTCGATGGTCACCGTCTCCTCCCAGGCCAGGACGAGGGCCCCGCGGACCATCTTCGTCTCCGCGCGGGCTCCCTCGGCCGGGGTGTTGTGGTTCGACCGCCCGGTGACGGTGGTCACCTCCTTCTCGGTGCCCTCACCCGCCTCGACGCTCGTCTCCAGGGTCGCGGCGTACGGCTCGCGGGAGCGGTGGGCGATCGCGGCCGCGGGGTCGAAGGCGCCGCTCGCGTCGGCGGGGGCCCCGGTGGCGTCGGCAGCGGCTGCGGTCGTGCCGGCAGCGGCGCCGGTCGTCGGGGCGGCGGGGGCGCCGGCGGCGGCGCCGGTCGTCGGGGCGGCGGGGGCGCCGGTGGCGGCGGGCGACGGGCCGGTGCCGTCGGAGCCGCATCCGGTCAGCGCGGTCAGCGCGAGGACCAGGGCGGTGGCGGGCAGGAGGATGGTACGACGGGACGTCACAGGCGTTCTCCGGAGATACCGTTCTGGGTGGATGCCGCCCGTCACCGTAGCGCACCGTGGTCGAACGGAGGTCCGCTTTCCGGCCGGGAGAGGAAGGGGTCCGGGCCACCGATACACTCACACGGTCCAACCACCGCAGGTCATCAGGAAATCCGACCGGTACGGCAGCGTGCCGCCGGCAAGGGCACGAGGGAAACAGAACATGGTCGAGGCCTCCCCCAAGGTCGTTGTGGTCGTCCCCACGTACAACGAGCGGGAGAACCTGCCGGTCCTCGCGGGCATGCTCGCCGAGCTCCCGGTGCCCGATCTGCACCTGCTGGTCGTCGACGACAACTCGCCCGACGGCACCGGCGAGATCGCCGACAAACTCGCCGCGGACTCCGACGGCACCGTGGGCGTGCTGCACCGCACCGAGAAGGACGGCCTCGGCCGCGCCTACCTGGCCGGCATGGCCAAGGCCCTGGACGAGGGCGCGGACATCGTGGTGCAGATGGACGCCGACCTCTCCCACCCGGCCTCGGCGATACCCGCGATGGTCGAGGCGCTGCTCACCGAGGACACCGCCGTCGTGCTGGGCTCCCGCTACGTCGACGGCGGCTCGACCGCCGAGGAGTGGCCCTGGCACCGCAAGGCGCTCTCCGCCTGGGCGAACCTCTACGTCAACGCGATCCTCAGCCTCGGCGTGAAGGACGCCACCGCCGGGTTCAAGGCCTGGCGGGCCGACACCCTGCGCGCCATCGACCTGCCGACCGTGCAGAGCAACGGCTACTCCTTCCAGGTCGAGATGAACTACCGGGTCGTCAAGCAGGGCCTGACGATCCGCGAGGTGCCGATCCGCTTCGAGGAGCGGATCGAGGGCGCGTCCAAGATGAGCATGGGCGTGCAGGTCGAGTCCGCGCTGGCCCCCTGGAAGCTGCGCTTCAACCGCGAGGGCTAACGGGCAACGGGCGCGGGGCGCGGCCTCCCCCGATGCGGTCGTACGGGTGCCGGACGGCCCCGGGGGCGGTGTGAACGGCGGATGCGGGGAAGAAGGGCGACATGGCCCTTCTCCCGGAGAAACTCGCGGACCTGGTCCGCCGCGGCGCCCGAGAGCCCTTCGTGGTCCAGACCGTCCGGGCCACCCTCGCGGCCACCATCGCCTACGTGGTGGCGACGCGGCTGAGCAGCGAGCCCGCCCCGCTGACGGCGCCGCTGACCGCGCTGCTGGTCGTCCAGGTCACCGTCTACTCGACCCTCAAGATGAGCATCCGCCGCGTCAACTCGGTGGTGGTCGGGGTGCTGATCGCGATCGGGTTCAGCGCCGTGGTCGGGCTCTCCTGGTGGAGCCTCGGGCTGATCATCCTGGCCTCGCTGGTCGTCGGCCGCTTCGTGCGGGTCGAGGAGTTCGTCCAGGAGGTCGCGATCAGCGCGATGCTGATCCTGGGCGTGACCAAACTGGCCTCGCAGGCCTGGGACCGGGTGCTGGAGACGCTGATCGGCGCCGCCGTCGGCCTGCTGTTCAACCTGCTGTTCGCGCCGCCGGTCTGGCTGGACACCGCCGGGGAGTCGATCGAGGACCTCGCCCGCCGGGCCCGCCAGCTGCTGCTCGACATCTCCGAGGAACTGGGCCGCCCCACCCCGGTGGCCCGGGCCGCCGAGCGGCTGCACGAGGCCCGCAGGCTGGACCAGGCGATCGCCGACGTGGACGCGGCGCTGCGCCAGGCCGAGGACAGCCTGCGGTTCAACCCGCGGATCAGCGAGGGGCTGCTGTCCCGGCTGGTGCTGCGCACCGGGCTGGACACCCTGGAGATCTGCGTCGTCGTGATCCGGGTGCTGGCCCGTTCGCTGACCGACCTGGCCAAGCGGCGCGGGCCCCGGGAGCGGCTCTTCCCGCCGGACGTCGCGGTGGGACTGGAGGAGCTGCTGGCGCACGTGGGCGGCGCGATGGTCAGCTACGCGGTGCTGGTCACCACCCAGGTGAGCCGCAACGCCGAGGAGGCCGAGGAGCGGCTGACCGCCGAGCTCGCGGCGGCCTGGACCTGCCGGGAGAACGTCGCCCAGGCGCTGCTGCGCAAGGTCCAGGAGCACCCGGAGGCCTGGCAGTTGCACGGTTCGATACTGGCCGAGGTGGACCGCATCCTGGACGAGATGGACCTGGAGCACCGCAGCCGGCGGCTGATGGAGGAGCTGGACCGGGCCTCGGTGGCGAACCGGGAGCGGTTCTCCCGCTACGCCGCGCTGCGCCGGCTGCTGCGCGGCGAGCGGGTCCGCGGCGGGCGGGGGCCCGTGGAGACGGAGCGCCCGGCGGCGTAGGCCGGGCGCCGTCCCGCCCCCCGGTCCCCCTGGTGGAGCCCCGGATCGGGCGGGCCGCCGGGTGGGTCAGGGCATCAGCCAGGGCTGCTGCGGCAGCGGGTGGCCGGTCTCCAGGTAGGTCTTGAGGTTGGCGAGCACCGCCGACCAGCCCTGCTCCGCGTCCGCCCGCGCGGTCTCGTCGGCGAGGTTCTCGTGGGTCACGGTCAGCCTGGTGAGGTCCTGCCAGCCCTGGATCTCCATGGTGACCCGGGAGGGCCAGCCGCCGCGCTCCTCCTGCGGCCCGGCCCAGGTGGTGACCAGCAGGTGCGGGCGGTCGACCGCCTCCACGGTGCCGATGACGTCGGCGACGCCGGAGCCGTCGGTCCGCTGGTGCTCCCAGGGCGCGCCGAGCAGCCAGGTGGAGACGTTGCGGTGGCCCCAGTAGAGCCCCGACTCGTCGGCGTTGGTGAGCGCGTGCCAGACCCGCTCCGGCGTGGCCCGCAGGTAGGTGATGCCGCGGTGGCTGAGGGGGGCGGTCACGCGCTCACCCCTCGGCCGCGTCGAGCAGCGGCTGGATCTCGATCTTCTGCATCCGCAGCATGGCCGCGAAGACGCGGTCCGCCCTGGCCCGGTCCTCGCCCGCGACCAGGTCGAGCAGCACCCGGGGGGTGATCTGCCAGGAGAGGCCGTAGCGGTCCTTGAGCCAGCCGCACGGGCCGGGCCGGCCGCCGTCCGCGGTGAGTGCCGTCCAGAGCCGGTCGACCTCCCGCTGGTCTTCGCACTCCACCTGGAGCGAGATCGCCTCGGTGAAGTGGAACTCGGGGCCCCCGTTGAGGGCGACGTACGCCCGGCCGGCGAGCTCGAACTCGACGGTCATCACCGTGCCCGCCGGGCGCGGGCCGGAGTCGCCGTAGTGGGTGGTCCTGGTGACCCGGGAGTCGGGGAGCAGCGAGGTGTAGAAGGCGGCGGCCGCTTCGGCCTGGTCGTCGAACCAGAGGCAGGTGGTGATTTTCTGCATGCGCCCGACGGTAACGGCGCGGTCCGTCGGCGCGGCCGAGCCACGGCCGGGGGTCACCGGATCGGCGCCCCCGGCCGGCGGTCCCCGCGTCAGTGCACCCAGCCCGCGTAGCGCTGGACGAAGCGCCGGCCGGTGTGGGCGGTCACGACGACGTCGTAGCGGCCCTGCTGGTCCAGCGGCCAGGCCAGGTCGGCCTGCTTGCCGGGCTTGACCCAGACGGTCTGCGCGGTGCCCGCGAAGTCGTTGGGCGCGGCGGTGAAGGCCACGTCGGTCATCCCGTCGTTGGCCACCTGCAGGGTGAGCTTGCGGTTGCCCCGCAGGTCGGCGGTGACGATCGGCACGCCGATGTCGTTCTGGCCGTCCTGGCCGTCGCGCACCACGGTGCCGGCGAAGCGCCGGACGAAGCCGTCCGGGCCGTGGACGGTGAAGTCGTAGCGGCCGCCGGTGGCGGCGGCGTCCCAGACGTACCGGGCGGTGGCGCCGGGGGCGACGGTGTACGGGGTGCCCGCGAAGGGCAGCAGGATGTTCGGGTAGACGGTGTACGGGAACGCCACCGAGCCGTCGTTGCTCATCGCGCAGGTGACCTTGCCGGTCTTGCGGTCCACCTCGACGTCGGCCCACGGCTGGTACGGCAGCGGGCGGTGCGGGCGCTCGCCGCGCTCCTGGACCGGCATCGCCTGGGCGCCGACCGCCGGGAGCGCGACGCCGGGCAGCTCGGTGCCCGCGTCGGCCCTGGCCATCAGGGCCTTGGTGTCGGGCAGCGCCGGGATCGAGTGCTCCGGAGCGGCGAAGTCGAAGCAGCTGGTGAGGTCTCCGCAGACGGCCCGGCGCCAGGCCGAGATGTTGGGCTCGGCCACCCCGGTGACCAGCTCCAGGAAGCGCAGCACCGAGGTGTGGTCGAAGACCTGGGAGTTGACCCAGCCGCCGCGCGACCAGGGCGAGAGCACCCAGAGCGGCACCCGGTTGCCCAGGCCGATGGCCCGTCCCTGGGTGAACTCCTCGGGGGTGCCGGGCTCGGGGGTGGGCGGCACCATGTGGTCGAAGTAGCCGTCGTTCTCGTCGTACATCACCAGGAAGACGGTGTGCCGCCAGACCTCCGGGTTGGACATCAGCGACTGCAGGGCCTGGTCGACCCAGTGCGCGCCGTAGGCCGGACCGGCCTCCGGGTGTTCGGAGAACAGGTAGGGCGCGACCAGCCAGGAGACGGTCGGCAGGGTCCCGTCCGTGCAGTGGCGGTCGAAGTCGGCGGGGTCGAACCTGGTCATCGCGTTGACGTACCGCGGGTCGTCGTGCGGGAAGGCGTGGAACTGCTTGAAGTAGGAGAGGGCGTTGTCGTCGTAGTCGCCGGTGCGGTCGTCCTTGCTGGGGTTGTGGTAGACGCGCCAGCTGACTCCGGCCGCCTCCAGGCGCTCGGCGTAGGTGGTCCAGTCGGCGACGGGGTTGTCGGTGACCGGGGTGTTGTCGATCCACGGGCCGGTGGTGCCGTCCCGGCCGGGGCCCGCGGTGCCGGTCCACAGGTAGAGGCGGTTGGGGTCGGTCGGGCCGGCCAGCGAGGTGAAGTAGGCGTCGCAGACGGTGAACGCGTCGGCCAGGGCGTACTGGTAGGGGATGTCGTCCCGGGTGAAGTAGCCCATGGTGCGCTCGCCCTTGGCGGCGATCCACTTGTTCATCGCGCCGTTGTTGATGGCCTGGTGGCCGGTGGCCCAGTCGTGCGGCAGGCCTCCGGCGTTCTGCGCGTTGTACTTCGCGGTGTCCATCCGGTACGGCAGCATCGCGCCGCCGTCGCTGCGCCGGCTGTCGGGCTGGCGGAACACGTCGGTGCCGTCCGGGAACTGGAGCGCCTGCTTGTCGCCGAAGCCGCGGACGCCGGCCAGGGTGCCGAAGTAGTGGTCGAAGGAACGGTTCTCCTGCATCAGGACGACGACGTGCCGGACGTCCTCGATGGTGCCGGTGAGCGGGGCGCCGGGAGCGGCGGCGGGGGCCGGGGCACCGGGGGCCGGGGCGGCTGCGGCCCGGGCGGCCGTCAGGCCGGTCAGTGCGGTGGCGCCGGCGGCCGCGGTGGCGCCGACGAAGGTGCGGCGGGAGAGCTCGGGCATGACGAACTGGCCTCTCGGGGCTGGTGGTTGGGGAGCCGGTGAGCTCAGAGCTGGAAGGTGGCGACCGCGGCGGCGGTGTCGGAGGGCCACTCGTTGGCGGCGGAGCCGGGCTCGGGCTGCGGCCAGTCGGCGACCAGGGTGTGCGCCTCCACCAGCTTCAGCGGGCCCGCGTACTGCACGTAGTCGACGCGGTCCTGAGGCTCGGGGCGGTCACCGCGTCGCTTGCGGGTGGGCGACCAGGTGTGGCCCGGGGCCTTGACCGGGTCGCGGTTCTCCTCGCGGAAGGTGTCGGTGAGTCCGGCGCCCTGCAGGGCCACGGTGACCGGCCAGGCGAGCGCGCCGACCCCCTGGTGGGCGGCGGCGGTGGCGGCCGTCCAGTCCCGGTGCGAGGGCGAGGAGAGCGCGCCGGCCAGCACCACCGGGACGCGCCGGGCGATGTCCGCACGGACCGCGGCGGCCAGCGCCCTGGCCTGCCTCAGCCGCAGCGAGCCGTTCTCCGCGGCTTCCACCTCGGCGGCGGACCGGCCGTCCTGGACGGCGTACGGGCCGTAGCCCGTCTCGTCCAGGTGGGCGGCCCAGAACCGGACGCTGCGGCCGCCGGGCAGTCGCAGGGTGGCCGCGGCAGCGGGCAGTTCGGCGGTCGCCGGGGTGACGTCGGCGAGCGGGTGGCGGCTGAGGATGCCGATGCTGCCCGGGCTCTGGTAGGCGTACCAGCCGAGGGCGTCGGCCAGGGTCTTGGCCCGCTCCCCCGCGGTCTCCTGGAGGGCCAGCACGTCCAACCCCTGGGCGAGGACCACCCGCAGCTGCTTCTCCAACGCGTCGGTGTACGCCGAGCCCGCGTCGTGCAGGTTCCAGCTGGCGGCCTTGAGGCGCGACGGGGCGGCCGGGTCCACCACCGGGACGAGGACGGTGACGGTGTCGGTGGCGCCCGCGCTGTCCTTGACGCCGACGACCACCGGCTCGGGGTTCTTGCCCGGGGCCGCGGGGGCGGTGCCGGTGAGCGTGCCGTCGGCGCTGACGGAGGCCCAGGCCGGGCCGCCGACCTTGCGGTAGCCGGCGGAGCCGGCCGGGTTGCCGGCCGGGCGGGACCAGAGGCCGCCGATCCTGACCGCCACCGCGGCGCCCGGGGCGACGGGCGTGGCGGTGAACGCGTCGACGGCGGCGTGCGGGCGGACGACGGCGGGCTTCGGGCGGAAGGTGAACGGCTCGGTCCTGGCGAGGATGCCGTAGCCGTCCTTGGCCAGCAGGTAGGCGGTGTACGGGCCGCCGGTCAGCGCGGAGGTGTCGAGCTGGACGTCGCCCGAGGCGGCGGCGGTGTACTTCCACAGCAGCGAACCACCGGTGCCGGGCCGGCGGTCGCCGTCGTAGATGCCGACCCAGTTCTTGGCGTCGGGGGCGTCGGTGGTCCAGTGGAAGGTCAGCCGGTCGCCTTCGGTGGGGTTGTTGGAGGAGCTGAGCGTCAGGGCGCTGCCTGCGGCCACGGTTGTCCTGTCCGCCGCCCGGCGCCGGATCCGCCGGGGGACGGTTCGCCGGGGCCGGGTACGGCTGGTCACGGAGGCTGGGAGAAAGGGAGCGCGCCACAGTTGGCTGTACAACTGCGGGCGGCGCCCTCATTCACCCGAAGACCGGCGACCGGGGCGTGAACGACGCGTGACGGAGTGTCGGGCGGCGCGGGAACTTCGGTGGGCGGCGGTGGTTCGGGGGCGACACGGACGCGCGGGCGGAGCCGCCCCGGCGGAGGTGCGGGCAGTGGTGCCGGCGGACGCGCGGGCGACGGTGTCGGCGAAGGTACCGGCGGACGCGCCTGACAAGGGCCTTTCGCCGCCCTGTCGCGAGCACGCGACGGGGGCCGCGGCGGAGCGATCCACCGCGGCCCCCGTCGGGCCGTACTCCCGAACCCCGTGCCGCCGGTCAGGCCAGGGCGAGGAAGAGCTTCTCCAGCTCGGCCTCGCTCATCGGCGGGGCACCCTCGTCGGCGGCGGCCATGCACTGGCGCATGCCACTCGCGACGATCTTGAACCCGGCCCGGTCGAGCGCGCGCGAGACGGCGGCGAGCTGGGTGACCACGTCCTTGCAGTCCCGGCCCGCCTCGATCATCGCGATCACTCCGGCCAACTGGCCCTGCGCGCGGCGCAGCCGGTTCAGGACCGCGCCGACCGCCTCCTCGTCCACCTGCATGTCGGGGCCGCCTTTCACATCGACTGTCGATGGACAAGTGTACCCGGCGGGGTATTCATTCCCGGGTGGCGAACGACATGCCCGCCCGGTGACTCCCGGGCAGGACACACCCCGGGAAGGGGCGGGTGCGACGCGACACCGGGTACGACGCGGCAACGTGTGAAGCCTCACCCATGGGTACGGCTCGGCGGGCGGGCGCGGTTCAGCGACGGGCCAGGCGGCGTTCCCCGCCGGCGCCGGTCGCGTAGGGGAGCTCGTAGTGGGCGAACACGGCGGGCTCGTCCTCGGCGGGCAGCACGTCGTCGGTGCCGATCGACGGGGCCTGCTTGACGTGGTTGCGCGGGTACGCCACCCGGAGGTAGTCCGGCCCGGCCACCGCCCCGTCCAGCGGGACGAACACCAGTCGGCGCCGGCCCGCGAAGCCGACCGTGACAGTGGCGAAGAACGGCTCGTCGCTGGCCGTCTCCACGTAGACCGACTCCAGTGAACCGATGCGGTGGCCCTTCTCGTCGACCACGGCGTGGCTCCGCCACTCACGGATGTCCGCCATCGCGATGCTCACGGCCCGACCTCCCGTCCCGGCTGTTCCGCCACTGTTCCACTGCTCCGGCTTCCCATCCTGCGCCGGGAGCGGCGGGCGCGCGCGGCGGGGCGGGGCGCACCGGCCCGCCGCCCCGGGTGGAGGGGAGCCGACGAAAGGGACATACGGGGGTGACCCGACCAACCCGGCGCCAGGGTCATGACCTGGGCTTTAGGCTGTCCGCCAGCAGGGCCGGAGTTGATCGTCAGTGGTGTCTGGTCGGAAGGAACCGCAGCCGTGGGATACGAGAACATGTGGGAGTCCGGCGAGGCCGGGATGCCGGCCGACCTGCGGCCCGACGTGCCGCACCCGGCCCGGATGTACGACTACTACCTCGGCGGGAAGGACAACTTCCCCGCCGACCGCGCCGCCGCCGAGAAGGCGCTCACCGCCAACCCGGAGTTCCGCTCCACGGCCCGCGCCAACCGCGGCTTCCTCACCCGGGCGGTACGGTGCGTCGCCGACCTCGGCATCGACCAGTTCCTCGACGTCGGCACCGGCATCCCCACGGTCGGCAACACCCACGAGATCGCCCAGGCGGCCCGGCCGGGCGCACGGGTCGCCTACGTGGACAACGACCCGATCGTGCTCAGCCACGCCCGTGCCCTGATGGCGGGCTCGGGCCCCGGCCGCACCACCGTCATCCGGGCCGACCTGCGTGAACCCGCCGCCCTGCTGGACGCCGTCCGGGCGGAGCGACTGCTGGACTTCTCCCGCCCGGTCGGACTCGTCCTCGCCGCCGTCCTCCACTTCCTGCGCGACGAGGACGAGCCCCACCAGGCCCTCGCCACGCTGCTGGACGCCCTGCCCTCCGGCAGCCACCTCGTCCTCTCGCACGGCACCGCCGACTTCATCCCGGCCGAGATCCGCGACCGGGTCACCGGCGTCTACGACAAGGCCACCGCACCCCTCGTGGGCCGCTCCCGCGCGGAGGTCGAGGCGTTCTTCGACGGCCTCGACCTCCTCGACCCCGGTGTCACCACCGTCGCCCTCTGGCGTCCCGACACCGTCCCCGCCCGGGGCGCCGACCGCGTCAGCATGTACGGCGCGGTGGCCCGCAAGCCCTGAGACGCGAGCCGGACGGCCCCCCGTCCCGACAAGGTCCATCGGGCGTCACGGGGCCCGCCTGGCGTCACGGACCCGGCCCGTCGGCGCCGCCACGGCCGGGCCCGCCGGGTGCGGGCCCGCGCCCGGACCGCTCAGACGGGACGGCCGGGCGGGACCAGGCCGGTCTGGTAGGCGATCGCGACGAGCTGGGCGCGGTCGCGGGCGTCGAGCTTGGACATCGCCCGGTGGACGTGGGTGCGGACGGTGAAGGGGCTGACGAACATCCGCTCCGCTATCTCCTCGTTGGTGAGGCCGGTGGCGGCCATCGACATCACCTCGCGCTCACGGGCGGTGAGGACCGACAGCCGCTCGCTCGTGGAGGTGCCGGACGCCGGCTCCGGCTGGGCCAGGAACTTGTCGATCACGGCCCGGGTGGCGGCGGGTGAGAGCAGCGCCTCGCCCGCCGCGACGGTGCGGACGGCGGCGAGCAGTTCCTTCGGGTCGGCGCCCTTGCCGAGGAAGCCGCCGGCGCCGGCCCGCAGCGCCTGGGCCACGTACTCGTCGATCTCGAAGGTGGTGAGGATGAGCACGCGGGTGCCGGACAGCTCCTCGTCACCGCAGATCTCGGCGGTCGCGCCGAGGCCGTCGGTGCCGGGCATCCGGATGTCCATGAGGACGAGGTCGGGCTTGGTGGCCCGGGCGAGTTCGACGGCCTCCCGGCCGTCGGCCGCCTCGCCGACCACCTCCATGTCCTCCTCCGCCTCGATCAGCAGGCGGAAGGCACCGCGCAGCAGGGCCTGGTCGTCGGCGAGCAGTACCCGGATGGTCATGCGTGGTCCCTGTCCTCTCGGACCGCGCCGCCCGCTCGGGCGGCGCGGTCCTGTCCTTCGGCTGGTGTCGCTTCGGCTGGTGTCGCTTCGGCCGGTGCCGGGCGATCGGTGCGGGCAGTGCGGGCGGCCTGGGCGGCGCGGGCGACGTCGGCGGCGGTGAGGCCGCGCGTGGCCTCGGGGCCGTCGTCGCGGGCTCCGGTGCGCAGCGGCAGTTCGGCCGTGACCAGGAATCCGCCGTCGGGCCGCCGGTCGGCGCTGAGCCAGCCGCCGACCGCGCCGGCCCGCTCGCGCATGCCGATCAGCCCGAAGCCGTTCTCGCCCGGCGGGTGCTGGGCCCGGGGGACGGCGCGGGGGCGGCCGGGGGTGGTCGGGCGGCGGTTGGCGACGCTGACCGCGACCCGGCTGCCGGTGTAGGCGAGGGTGATCTCGGCGTCGGCGCCGTGGGCGTGCTTGGCCACGTTGGTGAGCGCCTCCTGGACGATCCGGAAGGCGGTGAGGTCCACGCCGGGCGACAGCGGGCGGGCCTCGCCCTCGACGGTGAGCCGGACCGGCAGCCCGGCCCGCTCGAAGGTGTTGATCAGCTCGGGCAGCCGGTCGAGGCCGGGGGTGGGTTCCAGCGGGGCGGGCTCCTCGGCGCGGCGCAGCAGGCCGACGGTGGCGCGCAGTTCCTGGAGGGCCGAGCCGGTGGCGTCGGTGATGTGGCTGAGCACCTCGCGGGCCTGGACGGGGTGGCTGTCCATGAGGTGGACGGCGATGCCGGCCTGGGCGTTGGCGAGGGCTATGTGGTGGGCCACGACGTCGTGCAGGTCGCGGGCGATCCTGATGCGCTCGTCGGCGACCCGCCGGAGGGCCTCCTCCTCGCGGGTGCGTTCGGCGCGTTCGGCGCGTTCCTCGATGGCCGCGAGGTGCGCGCGGCGGTTGCGGATGGAGTCGCCGAGGGCACCGGGCAGCAGGGCCCAGGCCAGGACGCTGATCCGTTCGCCGACCGGGCCGCTGGGGCCGAACAGCAGGGAGATCCCGGTGAGCAGGACGGCGGTGAGGACCGAGGCGCGGAACGCGGTGGCGCGGTCGGTGCGGACGGCGAGGAAGTAGAGCGCGAGCAGCAGCGGGGCGGCCAGCATCGGGGTGAGCCGGGGGCTGCTCCAGGCGAGCAGCATGGTGCAGAAGAGCGTGACGGCGAGCACGGCGCGCGGGCAGCGGCGGTGGAAGAAGACGGCGACGGCGGCGATGAGCGCGAGGGCGCAGGTCGTCGGGTCGGCCTTGATGAACCGCCCGGCGGTCTGGTCGGTGGTGGCGCCGAGGGCGGTGATCGTGAGCAGGGCCACGCCGCCGGCGGCGTCGAGCAGCCGGGGGTGGTCGCGGCGCAGGCGCTGCCAGGTGTCGCTCATGGTCGTGCTCTCCGGGTCGGGGTGCCCTGGCCGCACCCTCGCCGGGCCACGCCAGTTCGTGCCGCGCCGGCCCCGGTGGGGGGGCGGCGGGCCGGGTCGGGGGCCTCCGCACGGGCGGTGGCCCCCGACAGCAACGGTAACGGTTGGGCTCGAACCGGTGTCCGGGCCGATTCGAGCCGGGCCAGGCCCGGGCAGTACCCGGACCTGGCCGCGGTGGTGCCGGGCCGGGCCCGGACGGGTGCCGTCCTAGACGGTGACGGACTCGCGGGCCGGGGTCGGCTCGGGGGCGGTGGTCGCCAGCTTGCTGCCCTCGACGTCCACGTCCGGTATCAGCCGGTCGAGCCAGCGCGGCAGCCACCAGGCGCGGCGGCCGAGCAGTGCGAGGACGGCCGGGACGACCGTCATCCGGACGATGAAGGCGTCGAAGGCGACGGCCGCGGCGAGACCCAGGCCCATCATCTTGATCATGGGCTCGCTCATCCCGATGAAGCCGGCGAAGACGGCGATCATGATGAACGCGGCGGCGGTGACCACCCGGGCGTTGTGGCGGAAGCCGGTGACGATCGCCTCGCCGGGCTCCTCGCCGTGGACGAAGCCCTCACGGATCCGGGTGACCAGGAACACCTCGTAGTCCATGGCGAGGCCGAAGACCACACCGATCATGAAGATCGGCATCATGCTCATCACCGGGCCGGTCTGCTCCACGCCGATCAGATCGGCCAGCCAGCCCCACTGGAAGACCGCGACCACCGCGCCGAGCGCGGCGACCACCGAGAGCAGGAAGCCGAGGGCCGCCTTCAGCGGGACGAGGACGGAGCGGAAGACGACCATCAGCAGCAGGACGGCGAGGCCGACGACCACGGCGAGGTAGGGCACCAGCGCGTCGGACATCTTCTGCGAGACGTCGATGTTCATCGCCGTGGTGCCGCTGACCAGGACCGTCGCCCCGGTGGCCGACTTCAGGCCGGCCGCGTCGTCACGGATGGCGTGCACGATGTCCTTGGTCTCGGCCTCGCTCGGGCCCGTCGCCGGGACGGCGTTGAGCAGGGCCGTGTCGCCCGCCGGGTTGAACATCGGCGGCGTCACCGCGACGACCCCGGGCAGGGCGGAGACCTTCTTGGCGACCTCGCCCGCGGCGGCCTTCGGGTCGGCGACGCCCTTGGCGTCCACCATGACCGTCAGCGGGCCGTTGAAGCCGGGACCGAAGCCCTCGGAGAGCAGGTCGTAGGCGCGGCGCTGGGTGGTGGAGGTGGGCTTGGACTCGTCGCCCGGCAGGCCGAGGCGCAGGTCGAGCGCGGGGGCGGCGAGCACGCCGAGGCCGATCACACCGCCGAGCAGTACCGCGAGCGGGCGGCGCAGGATGAAGCGGGCCCAGCGGGCGCCGCCGTTCTCCTTCGCGACCGGGGCGGCGGCCGCCGCGCCACGGGCCTTTCGGGCCTTGCGGGGCAGCACCTTGCGGCCGAGGAAGCCGAGCAGCGCGGGGACCAGGGTGAGGGCGACCAGCACCGCGATCACGACCGTGCCGGCGGCGGCCATGCCCATCTTGGCGAGGATCGGGATGCCGACCACGGAGAGGCCGGCGAGCGCGATCACCACGGTGAGGCCGGCGAAGACCACCGCGGACCCCGCGGTGCCGACGGCCCGGCCCGCCGCCTCCTGCGGCGTGCGGCCCTCGGCGAGCTCGGCGCGGTAGCGGGAGACGATGAACACCGCGTAGTCGATGCCGACCGCGAGGCCGAGCATCATCGCGAGCGTGCCGGTGGTGGTGGAGAGTCCGAGGGTGCTGCCGAGCGCGGTGATCAGCGCCATGCCGAGGCCGACGCCGACGACCGCGGTGAGCAGCGGCAGGCCGGCCGCGACCAGCGAGCCGAAGGTGATCACCAGGACGACGGCGGACAGCGCCATGCCGATCGCCTCGCTGCTGCCGCCCGCCTCGGGCTTGGCCATCAGCGCGGTGCCGCCGATCTCGACCTTGAGACCGGCGTCCCGGCCGTGCTGGGCCGCCTGCTCCAGGGTGTCGGTGGCGGCCTTGGACACCTCGCCGGCCTTGGCGGAGTAGTTGACCGTCGCGTAGGCGGTGGTGCCGTCCTGGGAGACGGCGCCCTGCATCTTGAACGGGTCCACCGCGGCGGTGACCTGCTCGGAGTGGGCGAGCTCGTCGACCGTCCGCTCGACCACCTGCTGGTTGGGGCCGGCAGTGATCTTCTGGCCGGAGGGGGCGACGAACACCAGGCGCGCCGAGGCCCCGTCGGCGTGGCCGCCGGGGAAGCGCTCGTTCATCAGGTCGAAGGCCTTCTGCGCTTCCGTGCCGGGCATCGCGAAGCCGTCGTCGGGTGCGGCGGGCGCCTTGGCCGCCAGGACTCCGACGGCTGCCAGCACGGCGACCCAGAGGAAGGTCACCAGCCGGCGCCGGACGAAGGCCCATCGGCCCAGGCGGTAGAGGAACGTGGCCACGGGAGAGCGGACTCCTTCGGATGCGGTTCTCGGAAACGGGTGGTGCCACGGCCGGCCGGACGCCCTGGTGGACGCGGTCCGCCGCAGCATGACCAATCCTTGATCGCCGACCCCTGCTCCGTCGTCGTCCCTGCGCAGGCCGTTTGCGTACTGCGGACGCAGTAGGGCCCTCCCCCGCACGGAGGAGGGCACGCCCTACCCCGGAAGGAGTGCCCGGACCTGCGACGGAAGCAGATCCGGTCACCCGTGCGGGCGGCGACGGCGGGCCGCGGACCGGTGGGCGAAGTAGCGTGATGTGCCTGACCCGTCCGCTGACGTGCGGTTCGGGATGATCCGACCCGATCGGTGCTGCTTTCGCAGCCCGCCGCCGGAGGTGCCCATGGGCGTTCCAGCCGCCCGCATCGTGTTCGACGAGAGCGACCGCGCGGCCGTCGCCGAAGCGGTGACGGAGATGCTCACCACCGGCGCGCTGACCCTCGGTCCGTGGACCGAGCGCTTCGAGCAGGCCTTCGCCACCGAGCACGGCGCCTCGCACGCCGTCGCGGTGAGCAGCGGCACGGCGGCGCTGGAGGTGATCCTGCGCAGCATCGACGTCCGGGGCCGCGACGTGGTCGTCCCCGCCGTCACCTTCTACGCGACCGCGGGGGCGGTGGTGCACGCGGGCGGGCGTCCGGTCTTCGCCGACGTCGACCCGGCCACCCTCGCGCTCTCCCCCGAGACCCTGGCGGCGGCGCTCACCCCGGACACCGCCGCCGTCGTCCTGGTGCACATCGGCGGGCTGGTCGGCCCGCAGGTCGACGCGGTGCGGGCGCTGTGCGACCGGCACGGCGTCCCGCTGGTCGAGGACGCCGCGCACGCCCACGGCAGCAGCTTCGACGGGCGCGCCGCCGGGACCTTCGGCCTGGCCGGGGCCTTCTCCTTCTACCCGACCAAGGTCACCACCAGCGGCGAGGGCGGCATGATCCTCACCGAGTCGCCGGAGCTGCGCGACGAGGCCCGGGTCTACCGCGACCAGGGCAAGGGCTCCTTCACCACCAACCACCACGTGAAGCTCGGCTACTCCTGGCGGATGAGCGAGCCGCACGCCGCGATCGGCGCGGTGCACCTGCGCCGGCTGAAGGAGTTCATCGAGACCCGCCGGGCCGTCGCCCGCCGCTACGACGCGGCGCTGGCCGGGCTGGACGGCCTCGACCCGGTGCTCGAACCGCCCGGCTGCCGCGGCAACTACTACAAGTACGTGGCGCTGCTGCCCTCCGGCGTGGACCGCGCGGCGTTCAAGCGGGCGGTGGCCGAGGAGTACGGGGTCCGGCTGTCCGGCGAGGTCTACGACCTGCCGCTGCACCTCCAGCCGGTGCTCGCCCCGTACCGGCGCGAGGCGCTGCCGGTGGCCGAGGACGTCTGTGCCCGGCAGGTCTGCCTCCCGGTGCACTCCGACATGACCGAGGACGAGACGGAGCAGGTGGTCGACGCCGTCTGCGCGGTGTACCGGCGAGTGACCGGGTAGCCGGAGCGAAGGGAGCAGGATCGTGCGGATAGCCGTCACCGGGGGGTGCGGGTTCATCGGCTCACACGTCGTGGACCACCTGATCGCGGCCGGCCACGAGGTCCTCGCGGTGGACACCACCGACAAGTACCTCAACCCGGACGCCGAGCACGCCCGGCTCGACGTCCTCGACCTCAAGGCCCTCACCGCGGCGCTGGCCGGCAGCGAGGTGGTCTACCACCTGGCCGCGATGGCCGATGTCGAGCAGGTGTCCGCCGACCCGGTCCGCGCGGTGCGGACCAACATCGACGGCACCGAGGCCGTGCTGGAGGCCGCCCGGCGCAGCGGCCTGAGCCGGACCGTGCTGGCGAGCACCGTCTGGGTCTACGGCGCCGCCCTCGCCGACGGGCAACTCGACAGCGGCGAGCAGGAGTTGGATGAGCACGTGCCGATCGAGCTGGAGCACAGCGGCCACCTGTACGTGGCCACCAAGCTCGCCGCGGAGATGCTGGTGCACAGCTACCGCGAGCTCTACGGGCAGCACTTCACCATCCTGCGCTACGGCATCCCGTACGGCCCCCGGATGCGGGACGAGCTGGTCGTCGCCCGGTTCGTCCAGGCCGCACTGGCCGGCCGGCCGATCACCATCGCCGGGGACGGCCGGCAGAGCCGCAACTTCGTCTACGTCGAGGACCTCGCGGACGCCCACGTCCGGGCCCTGTCCCCCGCCGCCGAGGACCAGACCTTCGCGCTGGAGGGTTCGACGGCCGTCTCGGTGCGGGACATCGCCGACACCGTGGACGGGCTGCTGGGGCCCGTCACCATCGAGCACATCGACGGGCGCAAGGCCGACTACACGGGGCGGCGGATCTCCTCGGCACAGGCCAAGCGGCTGCTGGGCTGGTCGCCGAACACCAACTTCACCGACGGCGTGCGGCGGTACGCGGACTGGTACCGGGCCGCCGTCGGCTCGGCCGCCGGCGGCTGACGGGGCCGCCCGATGCCGCACGCCCTGCTGGTCTCCGGCTCACTCGGGCAGGGGCACGACGTGATGGCGCAGGCCTGCGCGGACTCCCTGCGGGAACGCGGCTGGACCACCCGCACCGTCGACGCCATGGCCCTGCTCGGACCGCGCTCGGGCGCCGCCGGGGAGGCCGTGTTCCGCCGGCTGCTCGACCTGCCCGGGGTGTACGACGCCTTCCACTTCTCGGCGCTGCGGCCCGGTGCCCGGCTCGCCCTGCTCGCCGACGCGGCGGCCCGCGGCCGGCTGCTCCCGGCGCTGCGGGAGCTGATCGAGGCGCAGCGGCCGCAGCTGGTGGTCTCCGTGTTCGCCACCGCGACCTCGGCGGTCAACCGGCTGCTGCGGCAGGCGCCGGAGCGGGGGTTCCGGCACTTCGTGTTCTGCACCGACGTGACGCCGCACCGGCTCTGGGTGCAGGAGGGGACGGACCTGTTCCTGGTCACCTCGGAGGTCGCCGCGTGCGCGGTGCGCCGCTACCGGCCGGACGCCGACATCGCCGTCCTGCCGGCGCCGCTGCGGCAGCCCTTCTACCGGCCGCCGGAACGCGCCGCCGCCCGGGCCGAGCTGGGCGTGCCGGCGGGCGCCGGGTGCGTGCTGCTGATGTCGGGCTCCTGGGGGCTGGGCCCGATCGCCCGCACCGCCGCCTCGCTGGCCGCCGCCGGGCCGCACGTGCTCGCGGTCGCCGGGCGCAACCGGGAACTGGAGCGCCGGTTGCGCGCCGCCGCGCGCCGGGAGAGCCGGCTGCACCCCTTCGGCTACACCGACCGCGTCCCCGAACTGATGGCCGCCGCCGACCTGGTGGTCACCAGCTCGGGCGACACCTGCAGCGAGGCCCGGGCGCTGGGCCGGCGGCTGCTGCTCCTCGACGTCGTGCAGGGGCACGGCCGCGACAACCTCCAGCACGAACTGGAGCTCGGCCACGCCGACGTCGCCACCGCCCGGCCGGCCGAGGTCGTCCGCAACGCCCTGGCCGCGCTCGGCCGCCCCGAGCCCGCGCCGGGCCCCGGCGCCACGCCGGAAGCGTGGCAGGCGGGGTTCGGGGCGGCGCTGCGGCGGGTGGGGCTCGGGTAGCGGCGGAACCGGGGCGGCCGGACGGAGGCGGCGGCCGTCACGGCCGGCGGTTCCCACCGGGGGGCGGGGGGACCCGGTGGTCGCGGAGGGGGCCGAGGGTGAGGCGGTGGGTGCGGCAGTGGGCGGCGATCAGCGGGAGGGCGGCGAGGGTGGCGCGCCAGGAGCCGGGGGCGGAGGTGCAGTCCGAGTCGTGCAGCAGGAGGGTGGCGCCGCCGGTGAGGCCCGGGCGGGCGGTCGCGTAGACGGACTCGCCGGTGGCCTCCGCCGTCCAGTCGCGGCCCCAGGCGGTCCACAGCACGCTGCGCAGGCCGAGCCGGCGGGCGGCCAGGGCCGGTCCGGCGGTCAGCACGCCGTACGGCGGGCGGTACCAGAGCGGACGGGCCCCGCAGAGTCCGGTCACGGCCTCGGCGGCGCGGCGAAGTTCGCGCAGGTCGCGGGCGGGGGCCGGGTACCACTGCGGCCGGTGGTGCCACCCGTGGACGGCCACCTCGTGGCCGCGCAGCACCAGTTCGCGGCCGAGCCCGGGGGCGCGCTCCAGCATCGCGCCGAGCAGGAAGAAGGTGGCGCGGACGCCGAGCCCGTCCAGCGCGTCGAGGACGTACGGGGTGCTGCCCGGGTCCGGTCCGTCGTCGAAGGTCAGGGCGATGTGGCCGGGGGCGGTGCCGTGGCCGGCGGTGCGGCGGGCCAGGGTGCGGCGCAGCGGCGGCAGCCGGACGGCGGCCGGGGCGAGGTGCAGGAACTCGGCGCCGGCGGCGAGGGCGAGGGCCGCACCGGCCGCGGCGCCCGCGGCGGCCGGACGGTGGGCGGTGGCGGCGCTCACCCGAAGCGGGAGGCCATCCGGCGGAACACGCCCGGGGCGACGCCGTGGATGCGGGCCGGGAAGCCGAGCCAGTGCGGGACGTAGAGCCGGTCGCGCTCGGTGGTGATGGTGGCGACCACCACGTCCGCGACCCGCTCCGCCGTGACCGGGCGCGGCCGGTCGCGCTGGTACGGGGTGCCGCGCCGGTCGAAGAACGGGGTGTCGACCGCTCCCGGGAGCACCAGGCGCACCCCCACCCCGGTGCCGCGCAGCTCGTACCAGAGGCTCTCCGCGAACATCGTCAGTCCGCCCTTGGTGGCGGCGTACCCCGACTCCTCGCGCACGCCGACCTGGCCCGCCATCGAGCCGAGCAGCACGATCCGGCCGCGGCGGCGCTCCAGCATGCCGGGCAGCAGCAGCCGGACCAGGCGCAGCGGGGCCGCGAGGTTGACCTCGATCATCCGGTCCAGGGTGTCGGACGGCGTCCGCTCGTACGGGCCGCGCCAGCCCAGGCCGGCGCTCGCGATCAGGGCGTCCACCCGGCCCGTCGCGGCCAGGGCGGCCTCGGCGAGGCGGGCCGGGCCGTCCGGCTTGCTCAGGTCCTCGGGCAGGGCGCGACCGCCGGTGCGATCGGCGAGTTCGTCGAGGCGGGCGCGGTCGGTGCCGGAGAGCAGCGTGTGCCAGCCGGCGGCGGCCAGGCGGGTGGCGGTGGCGTGGCCGATCCCGGAGGAGGCGCCCGTGATCAGTGCGACGGGGCGGTCGGCCGGGGCCGTCCTGCCCTCCGGGCCGGGGCGGCCCGGGGCGTCCGTCCGGTCCGACCGCCGGGGTCGGGGGTGGGGCTCCTCCGCCATCGGGCACCTGCCGCTCTGTGACCGGGTCGCCGTCCGTTTTGTCCGGCAAGTCACCTTCGCACGGCGGAGCCGTCCGGGCTACCGGGGCGGGGCGGCGGGCTCCGCCTCGGCGTCCCGGCGCGGGGCGGCGAGCTCGGCGGACTCGCCCTCCAATTCGCCGAAGCGGGAGAGCACGAAGGTGCCGCCGACCGCCACCGCGAAGCCCGTCAGCGCGCACCACTCGAAACCGGGGCGCGCCGCGTCCCCGAGCGCCGCCACGCCGACCAGGGCCGGGCCGAAGGTCTCGGTCACCGTCCCGGCGGCGGTCGCGGCCGTCACCGTGCCGCGCTGCAGGGCCAGGGCGTAGGCCAGGTAGCCGCCGAGGCCGCCGACGGCGAGGGCGTAGGCGGCCGGGTCGGTGAGGACGGAGAGCGGGCCGGAGGCGTCCAGGACCCGCACGGCCAGGCTGGTCACCCCGAAGCCCGCCCCGGCCAGCAGCCCCAGGCCGGCCGCGGCCGCGTTGCCCTCGCGGCGCACCAGGAGCAGGGTGGCCAGCAGCATGACGGCGGTGGTGGCGAGCAGCGCCCAGTGGAACGCGGGCGGGGCGTGGTCACGGCCCTCCCGTCCGGAGCCGAGCGCCAGCAGGGTCAGGCCGACGACCACGGCGAACAGGCCCGCGAGGTCTCCCCGGCGCAGCCGCGCGCCCAGCAACCGGACGGCGGCCACGGCGGTGACGGCCAGGCTCGCGTTGGTGACGGCCTGGACGAGGAAGAGCGGGAGGGTGCGCAGGGCGACGATGCTCAGCACGAACCCGACGATGTCCAGCAGTGTGCCGAGGAGGAACTGCCAGGACCGCGCCAGCGCGGCCAGCAGGCCCGCCCGCACCCGGTCGGCCCGGGGCGCCGACCGTGCCCCGCGCGCCTGGAAGACCGCCCCGAACCCGAAGCAGACGGTCGCGACCAGTGCGGTGGTCAGTCCCAGCAGCATGCCTCTCCCAGCCTCGCGGGGCAGCATCGGTCCACCCCTCAGTCTGGGCCCGCGGGGGCGGGGGCGCACGGGTGGGGCACCCCGAGCGGCACAGGAGCCGACCGCCCGCGGCGGCTCTGCCCATCGGGTGGACCCGGTCGGCGCGCGGTTTGCCGACGAACCTGTTGCGCCACGTCTGACCCATGCATCAGCACATCATCCCGATCGCCGCATCCGGTCTGAAGATCGACTGGGCCAGGATGCCGACCTACAACACGATCATGTCCGTGGCCGCCGGCGCCGGTCTGCTCCTCGTGGTCGCCCTGGGCCGCCGGCTCCTCGTCCAGGGGCACAGCGGCACGCTGGAGGGCTGGGCGCTGGCATTCGCCGCCCTCGGGTTCACGCTCGTCACCACCGGCCTGCACATGACCCTGACCTGGCCGCTGGCGGGGCAGGGGTTCCCGTTCGACAACGTCATCTTCGGCGAACCCGCCCTGGCGTTCGGGGTCTTCCTGCTCACCGCCGCCTTCTACCTCTGGAAGCGCGGCAGCGACCTCCTCGCCGTGGACGGCGTCGACCGGACGGTCCGGGTGGCCGCACCGATCTCGGTGTTCGTCTTCGGCATGGGGCTCGCCTGTTTCGGCATCGCCGCCGCGGGCTGGAAGTACACCCTCTTCGCCGCCCCGCCCGAGGAGCCCATCTCCGGGGAGTTCGCGGACTGGCCGTGGCTGGAGGCCAGCTTCATGTCCGGGCTGTACGTCCTGGTCGGCATCGGGGCCCTGCTCTTCCCGTTCGCGCTGCGGGCCCCCCGGCGGTGGATGAGCCCGGTCATCGGCGTCGTGTGGGGGCTGGCCGGCCTCGCGTTCCTGGCGTTCGGCGGGCTGAACTACTTCACCCACATCGGGCTCATCGTCAACACCATGTGACCGACGGCGGGTGCGGTGGCCCCGGCGGCCCCGGCGGACCGGGATCCGCCGGGGCCACCGCGCGCGGTGCCGCGTCAGCCGAGCGCGCCGGCCAGCAGCGCGGCCGCCCCGGCGACCAGCGGCTCGTCCATCGGGGCCGCCTGGTCCGCGGGCTTGGTGGTGAGCACCGCGAGGAGGACGGGGGCGCCGGCCGGGGTCCAGGCGATGCCGACGTCGTTGGTGGTGCCGTGGCTGCCGGTGCCGGTCTTGTCGCCGAGGGCCCAGTCCGCCGGCAGGCCCGCGCGGAAGCGGTGCTCGCCGGTGGTGTTCCCCCGCAGCCAGGAGGTGATCTGCTCCCGCTTGGCCGGCGGCAGGGCGCTGCCGAGCGCGAGCCGGCCGTAGGTGCGGGCGATGGCCTGCGGGGTGGTGATGTCGGTGCGGCGGTCGGGCTCGGCGCTGTTGAGCTCGGGCTCCCAGCGGTCCAGGCGGGTGACCGGGTCGCCGATCGAGCGGGCGAAGCGGGTGACGGCGGGCGGTCCGCCGAGTTCGCGCAGCAGCAGGTTGGCCGCGGTGTTGTCGCTGTACTCGATGGCGGCGGCGCAGAGCTCGGCGACGGTCAGGCCGTCCGCCAGGTTCTCCGGCTCGCTGGTGATCGTGCCGCCGCCGGCCCGCTCGACGTCGGCGGCGGTGTACCGGATCCGCCGGGCGAGGAACTCGCCGTCGCGGTCGAGGTCCCGCAGGACGGCGGCGACGGCGACCGTCTTGAAGACCGAGCACATCGGGAACAGCTCGTCGGCGCGGTACCGGACGGTCCGGCCGGTGGCCAGGTTGTGGCCGTAGACGCCGAGGCGGCCGGAGTGTTCCTTCTCCAGAGCGGCGAGGGCCGGGCGCAGACCCGGATCGTCGACCGTCGCGGCGCGGGCCGGTCCGCCGGTCGCCGCGCGGGCCGCTCCGCCGGTCGCGGCGGTGAGGGCCACCGCCGCTCCCAGGCCGAGGACGGTCCGGCGGGTGTGGCGGGCCCCCGTAGGCTGCGGGTGCATGCTCCTCCTCCGATCGGATGTGGCGGCGCGAGCCGCCTTCTCGACCGGAGGGACGCGATCGTCGCGCCGATGGTTCGTCAGCAGTGTTCATCCGTCCGGGTGTTCACGGACGGATGGCCACCCCGGCGTACAGCGAGACCTCCGACGGAGGACCGGGGACCTCGCCGGGCGCCGGCCGCCACTGCGCGATCGGGACGAGCCCCGGGTCGAGGAGGTTCCAGCCGTCGAAGAAGCGGGCCGTCTCCAGCAGCCTCCGGGCCTGGGCCGCGGTGCCGGCGGCCTCGTAGATCCGGGTCAGCCGGGCGATGTCCTCCGGCGCGAACTCGGGGCTGACGTGGCTCAGCACCAGGGCGCTGCCGGGGACGAGCGCCGACTTGAGGTGCTCGACCAGCTCGTAGGCGCCGTGGGAGTCGGGGACGAAGTGGAGCAGGGCGTTGAGCGAGAGCACGACGGGGCGGGACAGGTCGAGGGTCTCCCGCAGGCCGGGGGCGGCGAGCAGTCCGGCCGGGTCGGTGGCGTCGGCCTCGACGTAGGCGGTGCGGCCCTCGGGAGTGCCGGTGAGCAGCGCCTGGGCGTGCGAGAGCACGATCGGGTCGTTGTCGGCGTAGACGACCCTGGCGTCCGGCCGGACGCCCTGGGCGACCTCGTGCAGGTTGGGCGAGGTGGGGATGCCGGTGCCGATGTCGAGGAACTGGTCGAAGCCGGCCTCGGCGAGGGCGCGGGTCGAACGCTGCATGAAGGCCCGGTTGACGCGGGCGGCGGCACGCAGCCAGGGCGCGGCGGCGAGGGCGCGTCCGGCGGCCTCGCGGTCGGCGGCGAAGTTGGTGAAGCCGCCGAGGAAGTAGTCGTACATCCGCGCCGAGTGGGGGACGTTGAGCCGCAGGTCCACCCCGTCGTAGAGGCCCATCACACGCTCCCCCGGTTGCGCTGCCGATCGGTCCTTCCCGCTCACGATAGGCGCGTCCCGTCCCGTTCCGAACGGCTTTGAGCATTCCGACCAACCACCGACTCCCATGAGATGACAATCTGTATTCGCTTTGCAGCCTGGAGTGACAGGGCTGATGGAATGAGGATGGGCGCAGACAGCCCGACCCTCGGGTGGCCCGGTGAGCAGCCGACGGCCACGGAAAGCAGGCTCGATGACGATCGACAGGGGCGCTCCGGCACACCGGCACCGGGGCGGAACGGCCTTGGCGCACCTTCGCGGAGCGGAGGCGGAGCCGACGACCGGTGCCGATCCCGGGCTCCGAACCGACCCCGAACTCCGCCTGGGCCTCCCCTACGCGGCCTTCTGCGAGACCCACGAGCCCGCCTGGCGGGCCCTCGCCCTGACCCGGATAGGCAACCAGTCCGATGCCGCGCTGGTGGTCTCGGCGGTGAAGGCCGACCTGGCCCGCTGCTGGCCGCAGGTGCTGCGGTTCGAGGAACCGGCCGCCTACGCCTGGCGGTTGGCCAACCGGCACGTCTCGGACTGGGTGGCCGCCGAGGAGCCGGTCGAGGTGGAGGCGGTCACCTTCGCGGCGGTGATCGGCGCCTTCAAGCAGGTGGCGAAGGGGCTGCTGCACAGCGAGGCGGACGAGGTGCGACTGTACGCGGCGATCCTCGAACTGCCGGACCGGCAGCGGGACGTGGTGATCCTGCGCTACCTGCTCGGCCTGCACGTCAAGGTGATCGCGGCCTACCTGGGGCGCCCGGTGGCGACGGTCCACTCCAACCTCCGGCACGCCCGGGAGCGGCTGGCCCGCCGCCTCGGGGTGGGCGAACTCCCGGACGGCGGAGCCGAACTGTGACCACCGGGCCGGGGGGCCGGGCTCCGGACGGATCGGGCCCGGCCGACAGGGGGCGCACCGTGTTCCACGTCCCGCGCCCCGAACGCGCCCACGCGGAGCGGATCGCCGCCGTGCGCCAGGCGAGACTCACGGCCGCCCCCGCCCACCTGCCCTCGGAGCACGAGCAGGCCGCCTTCGAACTCGGCCTGGTGGTGGCCCTGGTGCTGGGGGCGCCGAACGCCTCGCACGGGCTCGACCTGCTGGTGAACGCGCGCCGGATCGAGCCCGAGGGGGCCGAGGTGTTCGGCGCGCTGCTGTACGCCACCGGCAAGGAGGAGGGAGCCGAGTTCTGGTGGCACTTCGCGGCCGGCTCCGGCAGCGGGACGGCCGCGTACTGCCTGCACCTGCACCACCTGATGCTCGGCGAGACCGACGACGCCGACTACTGGCGGGCCTGGTCGGACCAACTCGCCACGGCCGAACGGCCGCCCGGTCCGCGGGCGCTGCGGACGGACCGGCCGCTCCTCCCGGACGACGTGCGGCGCGACATCCTCTCCCGGGTGCACCGGGGGCTGGCCCCGCAGCTGCCGCCCGCCCTGGTCGCGGTGATCGACCGCCTGCCGGTGCAGGACGACGGCGCGGAGGAGGTGCCGAGCCCCTGGGACCTCACCTCGGGCACGACGTCCGCCTGCTCCTGGGAGGACCTCTCGTGGGAACCGGCGGACGACCACGGCGCCCCGTGGCGGTGAGCGGCGCCCCCTGGGGGTGAGCGCCGCGCGGGCGGTCGTGATCACCTCTTCAGGTGAGCGCGGACAGCCGGGCGACGACCGCCGGGTCGCGCCCGCTTCCGGCCTCGACCACGGAGACGGCGAACCGATCGCCCCAGTGCACCACCTGACGGTCCGGGAAGCCGTCCGAGCCGGATCCGCTGCTCTCGGCGGCGAACCGGACGGTGACCCGCCTGGCCACTGGCAGCACGGCGGCGGTCGGTTCGGCGACAGGGGCCGGCGGCGCGGCGGCGGTCGGAGTCGCGCCGGACGGGATCGCGCCGAGTGACGCCGGATCGCGCGGCGGGGCGTCGTGCGGTGTCACGTCGCAGGTGCCTTTCGACGCGCCGGGGAGGGCGGTGGAGGGCTCGACGGGGGGTGTGATCGGGACGCTACCAGCGCGCTCGCGAACTGGTCCAGACCAAGCCCGGAGGAATTGCCCGCTTCATCAACTCCCCTTCCACACAAGCGAATTGATATGTATCGGCGACTCCCCGAGGGCCGCGACGGCAGCCCGGAACGGCTCCGCCACCGGAACGTCGCAGAGCCGGGACGGACCGGCGCCGAGCGCGCCCGGATCGGCCACCGGCACCGGCGACGGACCGCCCACCGACACGCCGAAGGACTGCCCGAGCCGCCCGCCGTACGCCTTGACGCAGGCCTCGCGGCGGCACCAGAGCATGGTGAACCGCGCCGCCCGCTCGGCCGGGTCGACGGGCTCCGCGACGAACCTCGCCTCCTCGGACGGGAACCAGCGCGCGGCCATCCGCTCGGCCGCCCGGGGGGCGTGGAGCCGCTCGACGTCGACGCCGACGCTTCGCCCCTCGGCGAGGGCCAGCACCGCGAGCGCCTCCGAGGCCGACCAGCTGACCCGCAGCGCACCGCCGCGCTCGGGCTCGGGCTTGCCGTGCGGCCCGTACCGCCAGACCAGCTCGGCCGGACGCACGCCGATCCGGCCGGCGACCAGCTGCCGGACGGCGCCGCGCACCACGGTGAAGCGCTCCCGCGCCACCGGCGGCATCCGCGCCGCCCGGGCCCGCTCCCCGGAATCGAGCAGCTGCCACGACTCGGCCGCGCAGGAGGCCGGTCGACGCGTGTCGATCAGCCAGAGAGCGATCTCCGTCACGGCAGGGTCAGTGTGCTGAGCACGCCGAGCCTTCGGTCGTACCCGGCCACCAATGCGGGGCGACCGGCCGCCCGCCACTGCGGAAGGTGGTCGGCCAGCTCCGCCCAGAGCCCGGTGAACGGCTGGGCCGGCGCGGGCTCCTCCACTCCGAGGCCGGGGCCGAGCAGCAACGCCGCCTCGGGGCCGAGCTCGGCGGCCTCGGCCCGGACAGCCCGCGCCGGGGCGGTCGCACCCCGGGTCTGCCGGACCAGCAGCCCCTCGCCGGGAGCCTCCTCGCAGACCAGCACCACCACCGCGTGCCGGTCGGGCAACGGCACCGGCCCAGCGGGTTCGTAGTGCAGGGCGGTCTGCTCGGCGAGCACCACCACGGCCCGGCGGCAGGCGCCGCCGCGCTGGTGGGCGGCGGCCAGCCGCAGGGCGGTGAAGGCCGCCGCGCCGCCCTGGTCGCAGACCGCGAAGGCGAGCGGGCTGCCCGGGACGGACCGGCTGAGCGCCAGTGAGGACGGCGCGCCGGGCCGGACGTCCGGGGTGTCGAAGGCCAGGATCAGCAGGTCCGCGGGCTCGTCCTCGGCCAGCGCCTCGCCCAGCGGCCCGGCGGCCAGCTCCTCGTAGGAGTGGCCGACGCCCTCGTCCAGCAGGTCCTCACGCGGTGGAAGGCCGTACGGGCGGACGAGGTCGGAGACGAAGACCCGGAGGTCCGGGTCGAGCGAGGACTCCGAGCGGCCGTCGGAGCGGCGGACGAGCACCCGGGTGATCCGCAGGCCGGTGGGGCCGGGGGCCACCCGGTCAGTCCTCGGGGATGACGTGCCCGGCGACGTAGTCGGCCAGCCTGGTGACCGACCGCAGGTCGTCCTCGGTGATCTGCTCGACGTCCACCTGGATGTCGAGCGACTCCTCCAGTTCCAGGATCAGCTCGATGGTGCCGGCCGAGGTGAGGCCGAGGTCGTCGAAGAGGCAGGCGTCCTGCGGGATCTCGGGCAGTTCGCGCTTGAGGACGCGCGGCAGCAGCTCGCCGATGCCGTGCAGGATGCGCTCGCGCAGTTCGGGGTCGGTGGTCTGGACCACGGCTTCTGACATGGGTGTCCCGTCCCGTCGTACGTGGGATGTGTGCTCCGGGCTTGCGGGCGCTCCGGGGCTCTGGGGTGGTGCGAGGGTCCGGCATGGTGCGGGGATCCGGCGTGGTGCCGGGACCCGGCGCGGACGGCGGCTTCCCGCGGAAGCGGCGGTCCGCCGGTGCCGCGCCGACGCGGCATCAGTACCGCATCGCCATCGCGGAGAAGGTGGCTCCGACACCGGCGGCGGCGATCAGGTAGTGGTCGCCGCGGCGGAGCAGCCCCCGCGTGGTGGCGGTGTGGAGATTGATGAGGCCGTCTGAGCCGAAACTGTGCCCGACCGACGGCACGTTGTCCAGCACGACTTTCTCGATCGGGTAGCCGATCCGGCGCGCGATCATCCGCCAGGACGCCTGGTTGACGTTGTGCGGCAGGATCGCGGCCAGGTCGGAGAGGTCCAGACCGGCCTGGTCCAGGGCGGCCTCGATCGCCTCCACCATCACGTTCGGGTACTCGCGCTGGTAGCGGGCGAGCAGGTCCGGGTCCCCGGCCAACCGGCCGTCGAACTCCGGGCGCTGACGCACCGCGAAGGAGAGCATCCGGTGGCGCTCACCGTCGGCGCTGACCAGGCAGGCGGCCGCGCCCTCCGCGAAGATTCCGGTCTCGGGCACCACCTGGGCGTCCTTGGTGAAGGTCTTCTCGCCGGTCAGCACCAGCGCGAGCGCCGAGGGATCCGGGTCCGCCGCGAGCAGCCGGCCGGCCAGGTCGATGGCCAGCAGGCCCACCGCGCAGGCGTGGTGGGTCACCGTGAAGGCGTTGGCGTGCGCCAGTCCACGGGCGTCGAGCAGGTCGTGCAGCGGGTTGAGCGGATGGGGCACCGCCACCGGCATGCTGCGGGCGTGGATCACGAAGCGGATGTCGCGTTCGCGTCCGCGCAGCTCCGACAGGTTGTCCAGGGCGGCTTCGAGCAGGTCGGGCAGCGTCCCGGCCGGGTCCAGACGCAGCTGGTCCAGGCCGTGGAAGCGGCGGAAGAGACGGAGTTGACGTGGGGTCAGGCCGATGCGCTCGCCCGCGGCCTCGATGGGAACGGCGTGCGGGGGGAGGTGAACGGCCACTGCCTCCAGTGCGGTCACGCGGGCTAGTATTCCGACGCCCGCCGGGTCGCACAAGTGATCCCGGGCCCCCTCCGTCGCCGCCGTCACTCCGGATGCCGTCAACCGCGCACCGGTACGGCCGCGTTCACCCCCGCGCCGTCGAGCAGGTGGGAGACCTCTCATGCCGAATCCTGAACCCCCCTACACCGAAGCCCCGTTGAACCAGGAACTGGTGGCCCTGCTGGTCGAGGTGGCCGGCGCGCCGCCCGGTTGGGCGCGCCATGTCACCCCGGACGCCCGGCTGGACGCCGACCTGCTGCTGGACGAGGACGAACTCGCCGAGCTGGCCGCGCGGCTGCGCGAGCGATTCGGCCCGGAGGCCGACCTGGCCGCCCTGCGCGCCGGGCTGGACCTGGCCGCGCTGGAGGCCCTGACCGTCGCCGACGTGCAGCGACTGATCCCCGAGGAGGGCACACGATGACCCGGTTCCTGCTGGTGGTGCCGCCGTTGACCGGCCACGTCAACCCGGCGGCGGGCATCGCCGCCGAACTGACCGCACGCGGCCACCAGGTCGCCTGGACCGGCACCGCATCGGTGCTGCGCCCGCTGCTCGGCCCCACGGCCGAGGTGCTGGGCACCGGCACCCGGGCGTTCCGGGCCCAGGGCGGGCACGGGCTGGCCGCGCTGCGCACGCTCTGGGAGGGCTTCATCGTCCCGTACGCGCGGTTCACCGCGAAGCCGCTGGACGCGAAAGTGCGGGAGTGGCGGCCGGACGTGCTGCTGGTCGACCAGCACACCCCGGCGGGCGCGCTGGTCGCGCGGCGGCACGGCCTGCCGTGGGCGTCCTTCGCGCCCGGGGCGATGGAACTGGGGCGCCCCTACCGGGCGTTGCCGCGGGTCGAGGAGTGGATGACCGGACTGCTGCGCGGGCTGTGGGAGCGCGCCGGGCTGCCCGCGGCGGAGTACCGGGACCCGCGCTTCTCCCCCGACCTGGTGCTGGCCACCACCGGGCCGGCGCTGACCGGCTCGGCGCCGCCGCCGCAGCACGCGCTGGTCGGGCCGGTGATCCCGGCGCGCCCGCACGATCCGGACTTCCCGTGGGAGCGGCTGCGGCCCGGCCGACGGCGGGTGCTGGTCACCATGGGCACGCTGGCCGGCGAGGTGGGCGCGGACTTCCTGGCCCGCTCCGTCCGGGCGCTGGAGCTGTGCGGCGACGACGTCCAGCCGGTGTTCGCCGCGCCGCGCGAGCTGCTGCCCGAACTCCCCGCCGGGGCCGTGGCGGTGGACCGCGCGCCGGTGCTGGAGCTGATGGCGCGCGGCGAACTGGACGCGGTGCTCTGCCACGGCGGGATGAACACCGTGGGCGAGGCGCTGGCGCACGGCCTGCCGCTGGTCGCCGCGCCGATCCGGCACGATCAGCCGGTCGTGGCCGGCCAGGTGGCGGCGGCGGGCGCCGGGCTGCGGGTCCCGTTCGCGCGCGTCGCACCGGAGCGCCTGGCGCACGCGCTGCGGTCCGTACTCGACTCGACGGAGTACCGGGCGCGGGCGGTTCGGGTCGGGCGGGAACTGCTGGCCGGAGGGGGTGCGGCCGCCGCGGCGGACCGGCTGGAGGCGCTCGGCTGACCGGGCCCGGACCTGCCGGGCGAAGGCCCGGCCGCGGCGAGGACCGGCCGCCCGTTAGCAGACCGGGAGAGCGCACGTCCATTGGTCTAGGCCATTGTTTCGGGGCGGGGTTCACCCTAGGGTGTCGCAGCAGCACCGCCCTTCGCAGGTGCCGAGCCCCGCCTTCCAAGGTGCCGTGGCAGCCCATCCCCGCACGGGAGTTCCGGTTGATCGAGACCACGGGACTGCGCAAGTCCTACCGCAAGAAGACCTCCCGTCGCAGCGGCGAGGACCCCACCGTCGACGCCGTCCGCGGCATCGACCTGTCGGTCGACGCCGGCGAGATCTACGGGTTCCTCGGCCCCAACGGCGCCGGGAAGACCACCACCCTGCGCATGCTGGCCACCCTGATCCGGCCGGACGGCGGAAAGGCCACCATCGCCGGGGCCGACCTGTTCACCGACCCCGCCGGCGTCCGCCGCCGGATCGGCTACGTCGCCCAGGGCGGCGGCACCACCGACAACGTCAGCGGCCGCGAGGAACTCGTCCTCCAGGCCCGGATGTACGGGGCGGCCAAGGCGCAGGCCGCCCAGTCCGCCGCGGACGCCCTCAAGGCCTTCGACCTCACCGAGTTCGGCGACCGCCCGTGCGCCACCTACTCCGGCGGCCAGCGCCGCCGGGTGGACATCGCCCTCGGGGTCATCCACCAGCCGCAGGTGCTGTTCCTGGACGAGCCCACGGTCGGACTCGACCCGGCCAGCCGGGCGTACGTCTGGGAGGAGATCCGCCGGCTGCGCACCGCGGGCATGACGGTGGTCGTCACCACGCACTACCTCGACGAGGCCGACGCGCTCTGCGACCGGGTCGCCATCGTCGACCACGGCCGGGTGGTGGCCGAGGGCACCCCCGAGGCGCTCAAGCGCGAGATCTCCGGCGACGTCGTGCTGGTCGGGCTGGACGCCGGACAGGCCGCCCTGGAGCGGGCCGCCGAGGTGCTGCGCCCGCAGCCGTACCTGCACCGGCTGGAGCGGAACGGCGACGAGGGTCTGCGGCTGTACCTGGAGGACGGCGCCGCCGCCATCCCCCGGCTGCTGCGCGCCCTGGACGCGGCGGGCCTGACACCCGGCACCGTGCAGCTCCAACGGCCCAGCCTGGACGACGTGTTCCTGGCCCGCACCGGCCGCTCGCTGCAGCAGTCCTGACCACCCCGGTACCACCCGGCCCGCACAACTCCCTGGGGAGACCGTGAAGCTCGCCCGAGACACCTGGCTGGTCTTCCAGCGCCAGCTGCTGCTCATGATCCGCACCCCGATCTGGATCGCCGTCGGCATCATCCAGCCCCTGTTCTACCTGCTGCTGTTCGCCCCGCTGCTGAAGAAGGTGCTCGCCCCGCAGGGTGCGAGCAGCTACGCCGACGCCTACCAGGTGTACGTGCCGGGCCTGTTGGCGGTGCTCTGCATCTTCGGCGGCCTGTTCACCGGATTCAGCCTGCTCGGCGAGCTCAAGGCCGGCATCATCGAGCGCTCCCGGGTGACCCCGGTCAGCCGGCTGGCGCTGCTGCTCGGGCGGGCGCTGCGGGAGATGGTGGCACTGCTGGTGCAGGCCGTGCTGATCACCCTGATCGCGCTGCCGTTCGGCCTGCGGGTGAACCCGCTGAACCTGCTGCTCGCCTACCTGCTGCTGGGCCTGCTGGCGCTGATGACCTCGGCGATCTCCTTCGGGATCGCGCTGATGGTGCCGACGGACGCGGCGATGTCGCCGGTCGTCAACACCATCGCGCAGCCCATCGCGCTGCTGTCGGGGGTGCTGCTGCCGCTCACCCTGGCACCGGGGTGGCTGCAGCAGGCGGCCAGGTGGAACCCCTTCTACTGGGCGGTGGAGGGCATGCGCGCGCTGTTCTCCGGGCACGGCGGGGACAGCGTGGTCTGGCAGGGCCTGCTGGTGGTCACGGTGATGACCGCCCTGGCGGTGTACTGGTCGGCCCGGCTGTTCTCCACCCGGGTGCGCTGACGGACGGAGGGAGGGGCCCGGCTCGCCCCGAGCCGGGCCCCTCCCGCATGCCCCGACGGAACCGCCGGAACCAACGGAACCGCCGGAACCGCCGGAACCAACGGAACCAACGGAACCGCCGGAACCGCCGGAACCGCCCGGCACGCTCTCAGGCCGCCACGAAGGCCGCCAGCTTCGCCACTCCGTCGATGATCCCGGCCTGCGTCAGCGAGCTGACGGACAGCCGCAGCCGCCGCTCCCCGCCGCCGTCCGGGTAGAACGGCGCCATCGGCGTCCAGAGCACCCCGAAGTCGCGGGCGCAGCGTTCCATGGCCGCCTCGTCGGCGACGAACGGCACCGTCAGCACGGCGAAGAAGCCGCCGTCCGGCCGGGTCCAGGAGATGCCCAGGCGGCGCCGCACGGAGGCCGGGAAGTGCCGGTCCAGCTCCCGCAGCAGGGTGTCCAGCCCGGCCGCGTAGTGGGCCGTGGCAGGGGCGTTGGCGGCCCGCAGCCGGCAGTCGTGGGTCAGCAGCATCCCGCCGATGACGGCCTGGCTGAGCGCGGGCGTGTTGACGGTCGTCATGCTCTTCAGCTTGGCGAGCTCGTCCGCGAGCAGGCTGCGCCGCCCGCCCGGTCCGGCCACCTCCTGGTCGGCGACCACATAGCCCAGCCGGGCCCCGGGGAAACAGGTCTTGGCGAACGAGCCCAGGTGGACGACCTGGCGGGTGCGGTCCAGCGCCTTGAGGGTGGGCCGCGGTCCCGGCGTGCGCGAGAAGAAGCCGTACGGGTTGTCCTCGACGACGAGCACGCCCTGCTCGGCCGCCACCTCCAGCAGCCCGGTGCGGGCCTCGACCGGCATGCTGGTGCCGGAGGGGTTGGCGAAGTCCGGGACGACGTAGAGGGCGCGCGGGCGGCGCCCCTCGGCCCGCACCGCACGCGCGGCGGCCCGGACCGCCGCCGGGTCGGGGCCGCCCTGCGGGCCCTCGGGAACGGGGCGGACGCTCAGGTCGAGCAGCCGGGCGGCGCCGGTCACGCCGACGTAGCAGGGCGAGCTCACCAGCAGGACGTCCTCCGGGCCGGCGCACAGGGCGCGCAGCGTCAGCAGCATTCCCTCCTGGGCGCCGACGGTCACCACGACGGCCGCCGGGTCCACGGTCATGCCCTCGTCGTTGGCCAGCGCGCGGGCGACCAGCTCGTTGATGACGCCCTTGGTCGGTCCGTACTGGAACAGCGTGGTGCGCACCGCGTCCCGGTCCAGGCCGCGCTCGGCCAGGTGGGCGAGGTAGGTCTCCAGGTAGACGGGGACGTCCTCGGGCTCGAAGAAGCCCTCGTAGGGGCGGCCGGGAGCGAAGGAGACGGCGTCCGGGTAGCGGGTGGTGACCTCGTTGAGGAAGGTCATCGAGTCCAGCAGCGGATCGGCCAGGGACCCGTGCAGGTCGTCCAGGGGGATGATCACCGCAGCGCCTCCCGGAGGCGCCCGGCCGCGAAGTCCTGGGCCTCGGCGGCGGCGTCCAGGGTGCCGGTCATGGCGAAGAAGCCGTGCGGCATGCCCTGGTAGCGGCGCAGCTCCACCGGGACTCCGGCGGCGCGCAGCGCCTCGGCGTACTGCTCGCCCTCGTCCCGCAGCGGGTCGTACTCGGCGGTCAGGACGGTGGCGGGCGGCAGGCCGGCCAGGGTGGCGGCGCGCAGCGGGGAGGCGTACGGGCTGGCGCCGTCGCTCCGGTCCGCCAGGTAGTGGCCCCAGTACCAGTCCACCGAGCGGCGGTTGAACAGCGCCGGGTCGTCGTTGTCGCGCAGCGACGGGGTGTCCGCGCCGTGGTCGGTGTTGGGGTAGACCAGCAGCTGGTGGCGCAGGGCGGGGCCGCCCTCGGCACGCAGCAGGAGGGTGAGCGCGGCGCCGAGGTTGCCGCCGGCGCTGTCGCCGGCGACCGCGATCCGGTCCGGGTCGATGCCGAACTCGTCCGCCCGTTCGGCGAGTCGCAGCAGTGCGGCGCGACAGTCGTGCAGCGCCGCGGGGAACGGGTGCTCGGGGGCGAGCCGGTAGCCGACGGAGGCGGTGACGCAGCCGACGGCGTTGGTGAGCCGGCGGCAGATCGCGTCGCTGGTGTCGGGCGAGCCGAGCGTCCAGCCGCCGCCGAACAGGTAGAGCAGGGCGGGCAGTCGGCGGCCCGGCGGCTCGGGCCGGTAGAGCCGCAGGGCGAGTTCCCCGCCGGGGCCGGGGATGCGGTGCTCCTCGACGGCGGCGACCGGCTCGGGGGTGCCGGCCGCCGCGCGGATGTCCGCGAGGTCGGCGGCGCGGGCCTCGGCGAGGGTCAGGGTGTAGAGCGGCGGGGTACCGCTGCTCGCGCGCCGGGCGCGCAGCGCCTCGGCCTGGGGGTGCAGGGGCATGGGCGGATCCGTTCGGTGCGCGGGTCTCGGCAGCGAGTTCGGCGGCGAGCTCGGCGGCGGGTCGGTGGCCGTCTCGGCGCTGGGTTCGGCGGCGAGTTCTTCGGCAGGGGGTTCGGTGGTGGGCTCAGCAGTCTGCCTCGACGTAGACGGTCTCGTCGGTACGGAAGGCCGTGTCGAGGTCGGCGACGTCCGGACGGGCGCCCTGCCGGTAGGCGCACGGGCGGATCCGGTCGGGGTCGAAGCCCGCCTCGGTGAGGACGTGCCGCAGCTCGTCCAGGTCGTAGATCCACTGGTGGCCGAAGTACCGGAAGATCTGGTTGACCAGGAAGGCCGGGCGCGCGGGCATCGGCGGGCCGAACCCGAGGGTGGTCAGCCGGCGCCGGTGCTTGGCGAGGAAGCCGTCGCCGGTGGCGTAGCCGACCAGGTAGCGGGCGAGGTCGGGCGTGGTCAGGCGCAGGACGCCGCCCGGGCGCAGCACCCGGCGGGCCTCGCGCAGCCAGCCGACGGCGACGGGCATGGTGACGTGCTCGATCAGGTGCTCGGCGTAGACCCAGTCGAGGCTGTCGTCGGCGAAGGGCAGCGGTTCGGCAATGTCGAGCTGGGTGAACCAGCGGTCCCCGTCGACCCGGTAGAGGGTGCCTGGCTCGGTGGCGGTGCCTGGCTCGGTGGCGGTGACTGGCTCGGTCGCGGTGCCGGGGCTGCGCAGGGTGGCGATGTCGGTGCCGAGGCCCTCCGGGTGGGCGGTCCTGAACGCGGCGAACTCGATTCCGGTGATGCCGAGTTCGCGGAAGTCCGCATGGTCGTGCGGCAGCCCGCCGGGACGCGGTTCGAGCGTGTCACAGGTGGCGACCTGCTCGCTGAAGGCATCCAGGCGGGGGGCCAGCCCGTCCGGGTCGTCCCAGTCCCAGCCCGGGAATCGTTCGGCCTGCTCGGTCATGGATCGGACCTCCTGATGGGGGAACGCGGTTCGGGTGCCGCGCGGTTCAACGGCCCCGGCGGGGATCGGGCGTGCGGCGCGGTTCAACGGCCATGCGGGAGAGTCGGGTTCAGCCAGCCCGGCGGGGGCCAGGGCCAGGGCGCGAGGACGGTGCGGTCCAGGTCGGCGAGCCTCGGGCGGCCCAACAGGGCCATGGCGTGCTCCAGTTCCTCGCGCAGCAGGTCGAGAACCCGGTGCACCCCGGCCTCGCCGCCGGTGGCCAGGCCCCAGAGCGCGGGGCGGCCGACCAGCACCGCGCGGGCGCCGAGGGCGAGGGCGATCGCGAGGTCGGTTCCGCTGCGCACGCCGCCGTCGACCAGCACCGGAAGCTCGGCGGGCACGGCCTCGACCACCTCGGGCAGCGCGGCCAGGGTCGGTACCGCCCCGTCGAGTTGGCGCCCACCGTGGTTGGAGACCAGGACGGCGTCGACGCCGTGCTCGACGGCGAGCCGGGCGTCCTCGGCGGTGAGGATGCCCTTGAGGACCAGCGGCAGCCGGGTGCGCTCGCGCAGCCAGGCCAGGTCGGCCCAGCTCAGGCTGGGGTCGAACTGCTCGCGGGCGTGCTCGGCGATGCCCGAACTGCCCCCGGCGGCGCGGTGACTGGCCGACATCAGGGACCGGTCCAGGTTGACCGCGCGGACGGCGGGCGGGACGGCGAAGCCGTTGCGCAGGTCGCGCAGCCGGCGGCCGATCCTGGGGGCGTCCACGGTCAGCACCAGCGCGCGGTAGCCGGCCGACTCGGCGCGTTCCACCAGGGCGGCGAGGGCGGCGCGTTCGCGCAGCCAGTACAGCTGGAGCCAGAGCGGGCCGGTGGCGGCCGCGGCGATCTCCTCCAGGGTCCGGCTGGCGAACATCCCGACGACCAGCAGGGCGCCGGCCCGGCCGGCGGCTCGGGCGGTGGCGGTCTCGCCCTCCGGATCGACCAGCCGGTGGTAGGCCATCGGGGCGATGCCGAGCGGAAGGCCCAGCGGCGCGCCGAGCAGGGTCAGGGCCGGGTCGCAGGCGGAGACGTCGACCAGGGTGCGCGGACGCAGCGCATGGCGTCCGAAGATCTCCCGATTGGCCGTCAGGGTGCGTTCGGCATCGCTGCCGCCGTCGATGAAATCCCAGATTTCCGGTGGGAGTTGGGCGTGCGCCGCACGCTCGATCCCGGCCAGCGTGAGAACTCCCACGGGCATTCCTCGTTCCAGGACGGCCACGCTCGGGCCGGTCCCGATTGGGCAGCGTAGGAGCAACGACCACATTGGTATAGACCTTGATTTGACCAAACGTCTGTGCCATGGTCTGGCCACGGAATTGGCCGTTCTGGATGTTAACGGCGTTCATGTCAAATCACCTCACTTGTGTGGAGCCGCGTTGACCGGCTTTTCCCCCTCCGTAGTTCCGGCTGCCTTCCCGCCGCACTCCGACGCCCCGGGCTCCTGGGCCGACCGGCTGCTGCTGGCCGGCCCCGGCGACGAGGAGTGCCTGCACCTCGGCGCACCGCTCGACCGGGACACCCTGCGCGCCCTGGTCGAGGAGCAGTGCGGCCGGCTGGCGACCGCCGGGCTCGGCCCCGGCGGGACGGCGGCGCTTCGGCTGCCTCCCTCGGTGGCGTTCGTCTCGGTGCTGCTGGCATGCTGGCGCCTCGGCGCCCAAGTCGCACTGCTCGACCACCGGTTGACCGACCACGAGATCGACGCGGCGGTGGAACGACTGGCCCCGCAGGTGCTGGTAGGCTCCGCCCATCGCTCCGCGGCGGCCCTGCGCGGCTTCTCCGAAGTCGAGCCGGTGACCCTCTCACTGGCGGGCGGGCTCCCGGCCCGCACCGGGCACGCGCTGATCCAGCTCAGCTCCGGATCCACCGGCCCGGCCAAGGTCATCGCCCGCACCGCGGCCGACCTGCTACGCGAACTCGACTGCTACCGCAGGCTCGTGGAGTTCCCCGGCGAGGGCGAACGGGTGGTCCTGCTCTCCTCGGTCGTGCATGTGCTCGGTCTGGTCGGCGGGCTGCTCAACAGCCTGCACGCCCGGGTCGCGCTCACCGTGCCGGAGCGGATGACGGCGGCGGGCATCCTGGCCGAGGTCTCCGCGAGCGACCGGCCGACCACCGTCATCGGGGTGCCCTTCCACGCCGAGCTGCTGGCGGGGGTGGTCGCTCCCCCGCCGCTGCCCCGGCTGCGGCGGATGGTCGTGGCGGGCGAGCTCGTCCGCCCGGGGCTGTCCGCGCTGTTCACCGAGCGCTACGGCGTCCCGCTCGGCACCATGTACGGCATGACCGAGACCGGGGTGATCGCCACCGACCTCTCCGGTACGCTCCACCCCGCCAAGCGGCCCGTGCACGGCATGGAACTGCGCCTCGTCAAGGGCGAGCTGCAGATCGGCGCGGCCTCCTCCCCGTACCCCGGGCTGGACGATCCGACCCGCTGGTCGGCGGGCTGGCTGCACACCCGCGACGCCGCCGAACTGACCGCCGACGGCCTGGTGACCGTACTCGGCCGGCTCGACTCCCAGGTCTCGATCGGCGGCCTGAAGGTCGACCTCACCGAGGTCGAGCAGACGCTCACCGCGCTGCCCGAGGTCCGCGAGGCCGTCGTGGTCTTCGACGGCGGTGCGATCGAGGCCTACCTGGCCACCGAACCCGACACCGACCTCGCCTCCGTCCAGGACGGGCTGGCCCGCCGCCTGGCCGCCTACAAGCGTCCGCGCCGGCTCGCCCGGCTGGACCGCCTCCCCCGCACCGCCACCGGAAAGCTGCTGCGCGACCCGGCCGCCCTGCGCGAGACCGCGGCCGGCTGACCCGGACCGGCCGCACCGGCTCGACCGCCACCGCGCCACCGGCCGCAGCCCGACGCGTACAGCTCCACCACCCCGAACCACCACCCCGACAGGGAGCCCACCACCATGCAGGACCGCATCCGCACCTTCGTCCTGACCGCACTCGCCGAGATGCAGTACGACGTCTCCGAGGTCACCGGCGACACCGACCTCGGCCCGGCCGGGCTGGACCTCGAATCGCTCGCGCTGGCCGACCTCTCGGTGCAGGTCGAGGACGAGTTCGGGATCAAGTTCGACCTGGACGAGATGGAGACCACCGCGCTGATGACGCTGGACGAGTTCACCTCCGACGTCGCCCGCCGGGTCGACGCCCTCGCCACCGCCTCCGCCGCCTCCGGCGGCGCCGCGTGACCGCCGCGCCGCTCCCCGACGCCCTGCCCGGCCGGGCCGAGGTGCTGGCCATGCTGGCGGCGTTCGGGCAGCGCGCCGTCGACACCGTACCCGAGGAGCTCGGCTCGCTCGAACTCACCTGGCTCATCGCCGAGTTCGAGCAGCGCTACGGGATCCAGCTTGACCTGGACGACGACCGCTTCGGCGCGGTGCGCACCGTCGACGACGCCACCGAGCTGCTGCGCGAGGCCGTCCTCGCCGACCGCGCGGGCGCCCGGCCGTGACCCCCGACGGCACGGGCTCCGGCCCGCCCGGCCGGGCGGCCGGACACCCGGTGGTCACCGGCGTCGGGGTGCTCAGCGCCGCCGGGCGCGGGCTCACCGCGCTGACCGAGGCCGCCACCCGCGGAAAGGCCCTGTTCGGACCGGTCACCCGCTTCGACGTGAGCGCCCGGCGCACCACCCGCGCCGCGCTGTTCCCGGACACCGTGCCGCCGGCCCGCACCTTCCCGCTGGCCGGGTTCGTGCTCGACGCGATCGGCCAGGCCTGCCGACAGGCCGGGCTGACCGCCGCCGAGGGAGCCGGCCTGCCCGTGCTGCTCGCCCTGCACAGCGACCGGCACACCCGGGCGACCGCCGACGCGGTGGCCGCCGGGCTCCGGTCCGCCTGGGGCGCTCCGGGTGTCACCCGGGTGTACAACGGCGCCTGCGTGGCCGCCGCGACCGCCGTCGCCGACGCCGGCGCGCTGGTGTCCACCGGACGGTACGAGCGGGTCCTGGTCGCGGCCGGGCACCTGGTCGAACCGGGTGTCTTCGCGGTCTTCGACGCCGGACGGGCGCTGGCCCGGGACGGCGAGGCGCGCCCGTTCAGCTCCGGCCGCACCGGAACCCTGCTCGCCGACGCGGCCGCCGCCGTCCTGGTCGAGTCCGCCCCGGCCGCCGAACGGCGCGGTGCGCCCGCGCTCGCCCGGCTGGCCGGCTGGTCCCGGACCGGCGACGCCCACCACGTCTGCCGTCCGGAACCGGAGGGCGAGGGGGCGGCCCGGGCGATCGAGGCCGCGCTCGGCCGCGCCGGCGTCGCCCCGGCCGAGGTCGGCTACGTCAACGCCAACGGCACCGGCTCCGCCCTCGCCGACCGGGCCGAGGCCCGCGCACTGCGGAGGGTGTTCGGCCCGCACGCCGACCGCCTGCCGGTCAGCTCCAGCAAGTCCGTGCACGGGCACGCCCTGGAGGCCTCGGCCCTGCTCGAACTCACCGTCACCATCGGCGCGTTGGGCACCGGACTGCTCCCGGTCAACGCCGGCTGGCTCGGCCCGGACCAGGACCTCGCGCTGGACCTCGTCCTGGAGGGCCCGCACGCCGCCCGCCCCTCGTACGCCCTCAGCCTCAACTCCGCCTTCGGCGGCGCCAACACCGCCCTTCTGCTGGCCCCGGGATGACCGCCACCGCCATGACCACTCCTGCCGACCACACCCACGGACTGCGGATCCTCGCCGAGGCCCGCCGTCCCGCGCCCGGCCCGGACGGGCCGCCGCCACCGCTGCCCGGCTTCGCGGCCTCCGGTTTCGGCCCGCTGGTCGCCGACACCGCCGAACGCTGCCTGCGCGCCCACCACGGCGAGCCGCCCGCGCCCGGACGGACCGCCCTGCTGCTCGCCAGCGCGAGCGGCGACCTCGACACCGCACGGGCGATCGAGCGCAGCGCCGAACCCGGACAGCGGACCGGCCCGCTGCTGTTCTTCCAGTCCAACCCCAACGCCGTCCTCGGGCACGTCTCCGCGCGCTGGGGCCTGACCGGCCCGGTCGTGGCGATCTGCCCGGCCCGCTACGAGCCCGGCACCGTCCCGGCCGAGGCGTTCGAGCTCGCCGCCCTGCTGCTCGCGGACCGCGACGCCGACCTGGTGCTGGCCGTGGCCGTCGAGCAGGCGCCCGACGGGGACCGCGCGGCGGCCGTCCTGCTCGCCGGCCCGACCGAGGGAACTCCGCCGGACTGAACCCGGCACCGCTCCCCGGCCGTAGCAACCAACAGGGGCCCCGGCGCCTGACGCAGCCGCACCCGGCACACCAGCGCCCCGCCCGTCCCGCTCCCGGCACCGTCGCCGGAGCGGCCTCCACCTCCGCGGTCGCCACGGCCCACCGCCACCTCACCGCCACCTCCGGCCGCCGCCCGTCGCCCCGCCGCCCGCGCGGCCGACCGCCCTGCCACCCGATCAGCCGCCCGGGCCGTCCACGGCCCCGAGGGAGGGATCCACCCCCGTGACCATCCGCAGCCTCCGCACCCAGCTCGCGGACGACCCCGACGTGGGCGCCGGCAACGTCCTGACCGCCCGGATCGCACTCGGGCTCGACCTGGACGTGCCGCTGCTGAGCTTCGACACCCCGGTGGACGGCCACCCCGCCTGGCAGCCGTTCACCCTGCGCGAGCTGGACCGCGCCGTCCGGGCCCGCGCCGCCGCGCTGCACGGCCTGGGCGTCACCCGGCGCGACCCGGTGGTGGTGTACGCGAGCGACGCCGCCGACCACGTGCTCTCCTTCCTCGCCCTGGCCCGGCTCGGCGCCGTCCCCGCCCTGCTCAACCCCAACCTGGACGGCGAGCGCGCCGCCCGCTACATCGCCCGCCTCGGCGCGGTCGGCGTCCTCGCGGACCCCGCCCACCTGGCCGAACTGGCCGGCCACGACACCGGCGTGCCACTGCTGCCCGAGATCGCGGGCCTCGGCGCCGGCGACCCGGACGCCGCCCCGGAGCCCTACCGGCACTGGTCCGGCGACCCGGTCGCGATCACCCACTCCTCCGGCACCACCGGGATGCCCAAGGCCGTCGTCCACTCGCACGCGAGCCTGTACGCCGCGATCCGCCACCGGCTGCGGCTGCCCCGCCCCCAGGGCCAGGACCGGATGCTCAGCGCGCTGCCCGCCCCGCACGCCGCCACCCTGATCGCACTCAACCTCGCGCTCAGCTCGCACACCGAACTCGCCCTGCTCTCACGGCAGTCCGGCGACGGCGTGCTGGAGGCCGTCGAGCGGTGGCGGCCCTCCGGGGTGATCGGCTTCGCCGCCACCTGGGCCGACCTCGCCCGGCACGACCTGAGCGCCCGCGACCTGGACTCCGTCGCGCTCTGGTGGAACACCGGCGACTGCGCCCACGAGGTGCACATCCGCCGGCTGATCGCCACCGGCAGCCGGGAGACCGTCACCCGCAACGGCCGCACCCGGCTGCCCGGCTCGCAGTTCGTGGACGGCCTCGGCTCCACCGAGATGGGCCACTCCCACTTCTTCATCACCCACGGACCCGGCACCGATCGCTACGGCCGCTGCGTCGGCCGACCGCACGCCTTCGTCGACTGCGAGGTCGTCGGCCCGGACGGCGAACCGCTCGGACCCGGCGAGGTCGGTGAACTCGCCACCGCCTCACCGACCTTGGCGCTCGGCTACTGGAACGACTCGGCCACCACCTTCCGCACCCGGCTACGCGGCCGCTTCCTCACCGGGGACCTGATGTACCGGGACGAGGAGGGCTACTACTACCACGTGGACCGGGCCGTCGACTCGGTCGAACTCGACGGCGGCAAGCGGCTGTTCACCGCGATGTCGGAGGAGCGGGTGCTGGCCGCCTGCCCGGACGTGCTGGACTGCACGGTGGTCGCGGTCCGGGACGGCGAGCGGGTGGTCACCGACGTGCTGCTGGTCCTGACCGCCGGCGCCGACGAGGCGGCGGACCGCACCGGGACGGTGGTCGCCGCCCTGGACGAGGCCGCCGCCGCGACCGTCCGCAAGGTCCTGGTGGTCTCCCCCGACGACATCCCGCTCGGCCCGACCGGCAAGGTCCGCAAGGTCCTGCTGCGGGAGAGGCACCTCGCGGCGGTGGGCGCGTGAAGGAACGAGGACCGCACACGAACCCGCGCCCCGGTGCCGTCGTCACCGGCATCGGCCTGGTCTCCCCGCTCGGCCGCGCGCCCGCCGAGGTGTTCGAGGCGCTCACCGCCGGCCGCTCCGGACTGCGGGCCGTCCCCGAGGGCCACGCCGCGCACGGCTGGCTGCCCGCCGCCGGGATCGCCCCCGCCATCGACGGCCGGGAGGTGCTGGCGCCCACCGAGACCCGCTGCGTCGACCGCTTCGTACTGCTCGCCCTGGCCGCCGCCGACGACGCCCTCGCCGACGCGGGCCTGACGGTCGGCCGGGACGCCGACCCGCACCGCACCGCCGTGGTGCTGGCCACCGGCGGCGGCGGGCTGGAGACCTTCGAGCAGCAGTCGCACCGCCGGCTGGAGCGCGGCCGGCCCGGCGTCAGCCCGTACCTGCTGCCCGGCATGCTCTCCAACATGGCCGCCGCCCGGATCGCCATCAAGCACGGCATCCGGGGCTACAGCTCCGCCGTGGTGACGGCCTGCGCGGCCGGGGCCCAGGCGATCGCCGAGGGGCTGCGGCTGATCCGGGCCGGCGACGCCGACGTGGTGGTGTGCGGCGGCACCGAATCCTCGCTGCACCCGACGATCGCCGCCGCCTTCACCAACGCCCGCGCCCTGGCGCAGGGTTGGGACGATCCCGAGCAGGCCGGCCGGCCCTTCGACAGCCGCCGCAACGGCTTCGTGCTGGGTGAGGGAAGCGCCGTCCTCGTCCTGGAACGGGCCGAACACGCCGAGGCGCGCGGCGCCGCCGGGTACGCGGACGTCCTCGGCTGGGGCGCCTCCACCGACGCCCACCACCCCACCATGCCCCGCCCGGACGGCACCGGCGCCGCCGACGCGATGCGCGCCGCGCTCGCCAACGCGGGCCTGTCCCCAGGCGACATCGACTACGTCAACGCCCACGGCACCGGCACCAAGCTCGGCGACATCGCCGAGACCGCCGCGCTGCACGCCGTGTTCGGCCCGCAGCCGCCCGCCGTCAGCTCCACCAAGGGCGCCACCGGCCATCTCCTCGGCGCCGCGGGCGCGTTGGAGGCGGCGGTGACCGCCCTGACGGTGGCACGCGGGACGCTGCCGCCGACGCTCAACCTCACCGACCCCGACCCGGCCTGCGACCTGGACCACGTCCGGGGCACCGCCCGCCCCGCCCCGGTGCGCGCCGCGCTGAGCAACGCCTTCGCCTTCGGCGGCCACAACCTCAGCCTGATCCTCGGCCCGGCCTCCACCCGGGCCGTCCGATAGCGCCGGCGCGAGAACCGCCGCCCGACGACCGCCACCCGACAACCGCCCGTCGCGCGCCGCCCGACACCCGCGCACCGCCACCCGCCGCGCACCGCCGCGCACCGCCACGCGGCGGGCAGCGCGCCGATCCTCGATCCACCATCCCTCCGGGGGGAGATCCCGTTGTCCATCCAGACCATCACCCACGTCGAGTTCCACTGCGCGGACGCCGACAAGACCGCGGCCGGGCTCTGCGCCGACTACGGCTTCACCGCCGACGCGCCGTCCACCGCCCCGGACGGCAGCCGCACCGTCGAACTGCGCCAGGGCACCATCCGGCTGCGGCTGACCTCCGCCGCCGACCCGGAGCACCCGGTGGCGGAGTACGTCACCCGGCACGGGGACGGCGTCGCCGTCCTCGCGCTCGGCTGCTCCGACCCGGCGGCCGCGCTGGAGCGGGCGGAACGGCACGGCGCCCGGGTGCTCGACCGGGCCGCCGCCCTGATCGAGGGCTTCGGCGACACCGCGCTGCGGCTGGTCCCACTGCCGGCCGCCGAACCCGCCGCGGAGCCCGCCGCGGAGCCCCGGCTGCTGGACGAACTCGACCACGTCGCGATCTGCCTGCCGGCCGGAACGCTCGCCGGGGCCGTGCGGTTCTGCGAGGCGGCACTGGGCTTCCGCACGGTCTTCGAGGAGTACATCGAGGTCGGCGAGCAGGCGATGGACTCCACGGTGGTGCAGAGCGCGTCCGGCGGCGTCACCTTCACCCTGATCGAGCCCGACGCCACCCGCCGCCCCGGCCAGATCGACGAGTTCCTCGCCGCCCACGGCGGGGCCGGCGTCCAGCACCTGGCCTTCAGCACCCGCGACATCGCCGGGGCCGTCCGGACCGCCCGGGAGCGCGGCGTGGAGTTCCTGACCACCCCCGGCGCCTACTTCGACGCCCTGGCCGAACGCCTCGGCGGGACGGCCATCCCCGTCGCGACCCTGCGCGACCTGCACGTCCTGGTCGACCAGGACCACGGCGGCCAGCTGTTCCAGATCTTCGCCCGCTCCACGCACCCCCGGCGCACCTACTTCCTCGAACTGATCGAACGGCGCGGAGCGGGTACCTTCGGCACCGCGAACATCAAGGCCCTCTACGAGGCCGTCGAACGGCACGGGCCCACCGCGGGAACCCGGCCCGTCGCCGACCGGCCCGCCCCCGCACATCCGAAGGAGGCCCGCCCGATGGCCGCATCCCCCGAGTTCCGGCTCACCGAGGCCGAGCGCGCCCTGCTGCCCACCCCCGACGAGGTGGCGCACTACCGCGAGCACGGCTGGTACCTCTCCCGCAGGCTCTTCGGCGACGAGGAACTGGACACCCTCCAGGCCGCCACCGAGCTGTACTACGCCGGTCACCGCGACCGCGAGCTGCCCGTCCGGCCGCCCCGGCTGGCCTCCTGGCGCCCCGAGGACGGACCGGTCCAGCGGCACAACGACTACGTGCACTACGAGAGCGACGCGATCGCCGCGATCCTGCGCAAGCCGCTGGTCGGCGCGGTGGCCGCGCTGCTCGCCGGCACCGAGGAGATCCGGATCTTCCAGTCGACGCTGATCTACAAGCCCCCGGTGCCCGAGGAGCCCAGCAACCGGGTGCCGTGGCACTTCGACAAGCACTACTGGCAGACCTGCACCTCCGAGGAGATGCTCACCGCCTTCATCCCCTTCCACGACTGCCACGAGGAGAACGGCACCATCACCATGGTCGACGGCAGCCACCGCTGGCAGGAGCTGCCCTCCGGGGAGGACTCCACCCGGCACTTCGCCGACCGCGACCGCTCCGAGCTGGAGGACATCCTGGCCGCCAACGCCGCCCACAACGGGCAGCGGGTGCACAAGGTCCCGATGCTGATCCCGCGTGGCCACGTCTCCTTCCACCACTGCCGCACCTATCACGGCAGCGGCCCCAACCTCGCCTCCCACCCGCGCCGGGCGGTCTCGCTGCACCTCCAGGACGGCGCCAACGAGTACCGCCGGCACGACCGGCCGGACGGCGAGCCGGTGGTGTACAACCACGACGTCCTGGTGCGCCGCACGGACGACGGGCGCCCGGACTACGCCGACCCGCGGTTCTGCCCGACCGTCTGGCGGGGCCGGCCGTGACCGCTCCCGCACACCCGGCCCCGGACGCTCCCACGCACCCGGCCCCGGACGCTCCCACGCACCCGGCCCCGGACGTTGCCGTGCACCCAGCCCCGATCGTTGCCGCGCGCCCGGCCGACGACGACGGCGCGCCACCGACGGGCGGCCCCGGCACCCGGGCCCGCCCCGCTCCGCTGGACACCCCCGCCGAGCGCTACCGGATGCTGCGGCTGATCCGCGGCTTCGAGGAGCTGGCGCTCGGCCTGGTGAAGTCCGGCGCGATCCCCGGCGGCATCCACCCGTACATCGGGCAGGAGGCCGTCGCGGTCGGGGTCTGCTCGGCGCTCGGGCCGGACGACCGGCTCGCCAGCACCCATCGCGGCCACGGCCACGTGCTCGCCCGGGGCACCGCGCCGCACCGGCTGCTCGCCGAGCTCCTGGGGCGGGTCGGCGGGTCGAACGGCGGCCGCGGCGGCTCCATGCACGCCGCCGACTTCTCGCTCGGCATCCTCGGCGCCAACGGCATGGTCGGCGCCGGCGCCCCGATCGCGGTCGGCGCCGCCTGGGCGGCCGCCTCCCCCGAACGGACGACAGCCGAACGGGCGAACGGCGACGGCCCCGCCGCCGGGCCGGCTCCGGTCGGCCGGACCCCGGTCGCGGTGGCCTTCTTCGGCGACGGCGCGCTCAACCAGGGCGTCCTGCTGGAGTCGCTCAACCTCGCCGCGATGTGGCGTCTGCCGGTGCTGTTCGTCTGCGAGGACAACGGCTACGCCACCACCCTGCCCGCCGCCGCCGCCGTGGCAGGCAGCGCCACCGGCCGGGCCGCCGCGTTCGGCATCCCCGCCGAGGAGGTGGACGGCATGGACACCGAGGCCGTCCGCACCGCCGCGCTGCGCGCCGTCGAGCGGGCCCGCACCGGTGGCGGCCCCGGCTTCCTGGTCTGCCGCACCTACCGCTACGAGGGCCACCACACCATGGAGCGCCGGATGAAGCTGCGCTACCGCTCCCCCGAGGAGGTCGGGGTCTGGCGCGAGCGCGACCCGCTCCCCCGGGCCGCCGCTCTGCTCGCCCCCGCGACGGTCGCCGAGCTGGACCGCTCGGTAGCCGAACAGCTGGCCTCCGCCGAGGAGTTCGCGCTCGCCTCGGAGCACCCGGACCCGGCGGGGGCACTGGACCACCTGTACGCCGACGGGCTGCGGCCGCGGGCGGGAGTGAGGCCGTGACCAGGCTCTCGTACACCAAGGCGCTCAACCGGGCGCTGGCCGACGAACTCGCCGCCGATCCCGCGGTCTGCGTCTTCGGCGAGGACATCGGCGCCGGGCTGGCCGGGCCTACCCTCGGCCTGCTGGACCGCTTCGGGCCGGGGCGGATCGTCGACACCCCGCTGTCCGAACAGGCCTTCACCTCGATGGCGATCGGCGCCGCGCTGGCCGGCCGGCGTCCGGTGCTGGAGTTCCAGATCCCGTCCCTGCTGTTCCTGGTCTTCGAGCAACTCGTCAACCAGGCCCACAAGTTCTCGCTGATGACCGGTGGTCAGACAGCCGTCCCGCTGACCTGCCTGGTGCCCGGCTCGGGCTCCCGGGACGGCTGGGCCGGACAGCACTCCGACCACCCGTACAGCCTGTTCGCGCACGCCGGCGTGAAGACCGTGGTGCCCGCCACGCCGACCGACGCCTACGGGCTGCTGCGCTCGGCGATCCGCGACCCGGACCCGGTCGTGGTGTTCGCGCCCGCCGCCGCGATGCCGGTGCGCGAGACGGTCACCTGGGAGCTCGCGCCCGTCCCGCTCGGCCGGGCCCGGATCCACCGCCCCGGCAGCGACGTCACCGTGGTCGCCCTCGGGCACCTGGTGCACGACGCCCTGGCGGTGGCCGAGGAGCTGGCACCGGTCCTCTCGGTGGAGGTCCTCGACCCGCGCACCGTGTACCCCTTCGACTGGCAGGCGCTCGCGGAGTCACTGGAGCGCACCGGCCGCCTGGTCGTCGTGGACGACTCCAACCGCAGCTGCGGCTTCGGCGCCGAGGTGGTGGCCACCGCCGCCGAGGAGATGCGCCTGATCGCCCCGCCCCGCCGGATCACCCGCCCGGACGGCGCCGTGCTGCCCTTCGCGCCCGCCCTCGACCGGGCCGTCCAACCAGGCCGCGAGCAACTGCGGCACGCGCTGGACCTCGTGATGAAGCAGCGCTGACCGTCGGCGACGCGGGGTGCCCCGGAGGGAACTCCCCCGGGGCACCCCGCGTCGCCGCGCCCGGAGGTGCTCAGACCACCTTGGGCAGCACTCCGGCCGAGCCGGGCGGCCGGTCCTCCGCCCGCCGGAACCGGTGCAGCGCCGCCCGGCCCTCCGCCCCGCGCACCCGGGCGGCCAGCCTGGCCGGCAGCACCACGGTGGCCAGCCGGCCCTCGCCCCGGAACCCCTCGACCGCCCAACAGACCCAGGGGATCGGATAGTTGGCGGCCGGACTGAAGAGCACCGGGCGCTGCCCCTGGAAGCTGACCGCGTAGGCACCGAAGCCGCTCCAGTTGGAGAAGCTGAACCTGCGTGCCGCCGGGTCGAAGCCCAGCGGCACGCAGTCGCGCAGGCGCGAGCGGCCGAGGGTGGCCAGGAACCAGAGATTGGCACGGAGGTTGAGGTGCGCGGTCGGGAACTCCTCGACCGCGGTGCGCAGCGCGCCGGCCAGCACCGCCGGACCGTCCCCGGGCCGGTGCGGCAGATGGACCTCGCTCAGCAGGTTGCCCGTCAGCGCGGGCGACAGGCCCAGCCAGTGGCGCACGTTGACCGGCACGGTGAGCATCCGCTCCTCGCCGTCCCCGTCCAACTCCCGCAGGGTGCTGAGCAGGTGGGCGCAGAGCACGTCCCCGGAGGAGAGCCGCCGCCCGACCGCTGCCTCGAACTCCTCCCGCATCCGTGCCAGTTCGACGTCGGTGAAGGCGATCTGGACGATCCGGTTGGCGCGCGGCCCGGCCGCCACCTCGCGGGCGAGCAGTTCCGCCTCCTCCGCCGAGGGCAACCGGAAGCCGGGCCGGCCGCAGTCCTCGGCGGGGAGCACCTCGGCCAGCAACTCGTCCTGGTCGTCGACCAGTTCGGCCTCCGGAAGGGGCTCGCCCTCGACCGCCGCGGACCAGATCCGCAGCAGCAGCATGAAGCTGTTCAGGTCGCCGACCGCATGGTGCCAGGAGCAGCCGAGCACCGTGCCGCCGTCGGCCGTGCGGGTCACCCGGACGGTGAGCAGCGGGACGCCGCCGTCGCGGGCGGCGCGGGCGTCCAGCGGGGCGACCAGTTCGGAGCCGGGCGCCGTCGCCCGGCCCATCGCCCCGGCGAGCGCGCTCTCCACGGTGTAGAGCTCGAACGGCACGCCGGTGTCGTCGCAGACCGCCTCCAGGACGCCCTCGACGGTGCGCAGCCGGCCGGCGAAGACCGGGACCCGCTCCAGCGCGCGGGCCAGGCCGGCGGCGAGCCGCTCGTCGTCCAGCGGCTGTTCGAAGCAGAGCACGACCGAGACGGCGAGGTCGGCGAGCATGGTGTCCATCAGTCCGCAGCGCAGTACCCGGCCGGTGGCGTGCCCGGCCCGGACGGTTCGGGATCTTCGCAACTGCGGCCAGATGCTCATGGGTTCCGTTCCGAAGCACTCGACGACTTCCGGCGACACGCGATGCGTTCGCGGCGGCGCGCGATGTGTTCGCGGCGGCGCGCGATCCGCGGGCACGCCGAACGATAGTGGTGCGCGGAGGCAGTGGTCCAGTCCAATCCCGCACTCCGGAAGGGCTCTTCGCCCGCCGCGGCGGTGGGCGCGACGGTAGAATGCGCAGCGGGGGACAGCGCCCCGGCGCACCCTCCGTGCCGCCCTCGCGCCGCCCCCGTGCCGCCCCTTGTGCCGACCGCCGCGCCACCCCTCGCGGCCTTCGCCGCCCTCACAGCGTTCGCCACACCGGCGCACCGACGCACCGGCCGCCACATTGGCGCAATGACGCACCGGCCGCCGCGCCGGCCACCGCCCGGAGGGAGCCGTTCACCATGAACGCCGTGAGCCAGGTCTTCGCCGTGGTCGCCGCGTCGATCCACCTGATCGTCTGGCCACTGGAGAGCTTCCTGTACGGGCACCCCCGGGTACGCCATCTGCTGACCGGCAGCACGGCGGACGCCCCCGAGGTCCGGCTGTGGCGCGTCAACGTGGGCTTCTACAACCTGTTCCTGGCGCTCGGCCTGGTCACCGGCCTGGTCCTGCTGCACACCGGGCACCCGACGGCCGGGCGGGCCATGGTGCTCTACCTCGCCGCGTTCATGGTCGCGGGCGGGATCACCCTGTTCGCCTCGGAACCGAAGCTGTGGCGCGGCGCACTCGGTCAGGCCCTCCCGGCGGCCGCCGTCCTCGCGGCCGAGGCCTTCTGACCCGCCGTCACCGGTTTCGCCGGCCTCCGGACGGGCTACGAAACGCCTACCCCGCGACGGTCGCGGAGGCTGGGGGGCAGCAGTGGCCAGGATCCCGATCACCGACCGGTACGTCGTCAGCCTGGGCTGCCGGGTGAGCGTCGAACACGAGGCGGCCGTGACGAAGGTCAACTGGAGCGTGGCGCACCTGCCGCAGGGCGGATCACCCCGGCCCACCGGCGGGAACCGGGAGATCGGCGTCATCTGCCCGCGCTGCGGACGTTCCTTCGCCGTCCGAATCGAGACCGCCGCCAGGGCGCGGACCAAACAGGTGGTCCAGCGGGCGCTGGGCTGGCTGCTGGTGCTCTCCCTGCTGGCCACCGTCCCGCTGCTGATCCAACTGGGCGGTCAGACCGTCGAGGAGGGCGACGAGCAGACCGTCGACCACATCGGACTGCTCTTCACCCTGGCCGCGGTGGGCGTGATCGTCGGCCCGTCGCTGCTGTTCAGCGCGGGCATCCACAGCGGCGTCGGGAAGCTGCGGCTGCTCGGGGCCGACGGGCGGAAGAGCATGTGGGTGCGGGGCCACCGGCTGTTCTGAGCCGAGCGACGCCGGCCCCGGCCGGGGCCCGTCGTCCCGTTCTCGTCACCCCGTGCCCGTCGTCCCGTTCTCGTCACCCCGCGCCCGTCGACACCTCGCCCCGGTGCCGCACCCGGGTGGCGAGCAGCGCGCCCAGCGCACCGGTCACCAGCCCCCAGCCCGCCGCGAGCGGCACCGCCGTCCAGAGCACCGGGCGCAGGGTGAGGCTGCCGCCGCCCGGCCCGGCCAGCGGGCTCTCGCTGCCGAGCACGGTGCCCAGCAGCCCGGCCAGGCCGCCCTGCCCGAGGCCGACGCCGAGCACGGAGAGCCCGTAGTCGGCGTCCATCCGGGTCCACAGCCCCACCAGCAGCACGGCGACGGCGGCGGCTAGCGCGAACCGGACGGCGTGCTGCCGGAGCCGCACGCCGCGCGGTGAGCCGCGGGCCGCCAGGAACGCGGCCGCGAGCAGCAGGACGGCCGCCACCGGCAGCAGCCACCAGACCCGCGCGTCCTGCTGTGCGAGGGCGCCGAGGTCGATGGTCGCCTGCCCGCCCCCGGGCGTGCGCAGCACGGCGCTGAGCGGCCCCGGGACGGGCAGGCCGAGCGTGCCGACCAGTTGCCCGTGCCACTCCGCGCCGAGCCCGACGCCGAAGGCCAGCCAGACCAGGTCGGGCAGCGCGAGCAGTAGCACGGCCAGGGTCTGCCGGGCGTTGCCGTGCACGATCGCGGTCAGCACTCCGGCCACCGCACCGATCGCCAGGTACGCCAGCAGAACCAGCCAGAGCGCGAACGCCGCCGGTCGGACCGCGAGCTGGTAGCGCATCAGGGCGGGCGGGAGCGGGGCCCGCCGGGACACCGCGAAGGTGGCCGCGAGCACCACCAGCAGCCAGGCCAGCCCGATGCCGACGGTGGTCGGGCCGTCCGCCCGGAAGCCGACCTCCGGGGTCAGCCCGAGCGCACCGCCGATCGACTGCGCCAGGTCGTCGCCGAGCGGGACGACGAAGCTGTGCCGGGCACCGAGGGTGAGCAGCACCAGGGCCAGCACCCAGAGCAGTGCCGTCCGGCCGATCCGCCCGAGCAGTTCGCCGCCGCCCGCGACCGCGCGGAAGCGCAGCTGCCGCAGGAAGACCTCGGCCATCGCGACCGCGCCGACCACCGAGACGCTCAGCGGCATCGCGCTGATCTCCGCCCCGAGTGCCGCGAAGCCCCCCGCGCCGCCGTCGAGTTCGACGGTGCCGCCGACTGCGAGCGCGAGCGTCGCGGCCAGCACGGCGGGGACGCCGCCGTCCGGGAGGTCGTCGGCACCGGCCAGCCAGAGCCCGGGCACGGCCACCGCCACCATCGCGACCAGCCCGGCCAGCACGACGGCGAGCGCGTCCAGCCAGCCGCGTACGCCGCCGGGCGGGCCCGCGGCCCGGGTGGTGGGCTGGTGCATGCCGCCTCCTCCTCGCTCGCGGGGTCCACCGCGGCCGGCCGGGCGCGGGGGCGGTCCGCGCCCGATCGACGGTCCGGTCGGTGTCCGTCGGCTCCCGGCCGGTGTCCGCCAGGGCTTCCAGAGTGGCGGACGGCCGACGGGCACGCTCGGCGACGCCCCGCGCACCCGCTGCGGCGGCGAGCGGGGGTGACGGAACCCGAAGCGGAGACCGGCGGCAGTCGCCGGCCGCGGCGGCCACCGTGCCGATCGCCGCCCGCCGGGCCGCCGGGACTCGGCCGTTCCGCCCGCGCCGGAGGCCACCATGCGGGCCCCGACCGATCCCGGGCAGCCCCCGTTCACCCCGTCGGCGCAGCAGCCGGGTGGCGCACGCCGCCGCGGGGCGACGGCACCCGCGCGCCCCTCAGGGCAGCAGGACCCGCGCGTCCTCGGGGCCGAGCACCCGGCCGTCCGCCGAGTGCACCTCGACCGGCGCGACGGGCGCGCCGGACCGGCTGTCCACCAGGCGCGCCCGGGGCTCACCCTCCGTGAAGAACCACTGGTCGCCCCACTGCCGCAGCGCCGTGATCACCGGGAACAGCGCGCGGCCCTTCTCGGTGAGCAGGTACTCCTGGTAGGGGCTGCCGTCGGCGGCCGGCGCGAGCTCGAACACCCCGTTGGCGACCAGGTTGGCGAGTCGGGCCGACAGGATGTTCTTGGCCAGGCCGAGGTTCTTCTGGAACTGCCCGAAGCGGCGCAGTCCGTCGAACGCGTCCCGGACGATCAGCAGCGTCCAGCCGTCGCCGACGACGTCGAGCGGGCGGGCGACCGGGCAGGTCGACTCCTCGTGCGTGGTGCGTTTCGGCACTTCTCCCACCTCTCAGCGCCCTGCGGTCGGCGCCCAGCCTACCGATCACATTGTGGTTGCTTATCGAAACCACGATATGCCATGGTGTCGCGGTATCACTTTGAAACCACCTTGCCCTCCGAGGGAGTCCGCCCATGACCTCTCCCAGCGACCTGGCCGACGACACGGCCGACGCCCGCACCGGTGCCCCACCACGCGGCCTGTCACCCGCCGTCGCCTGGCTGCTCTCCGTCGCCTGCGGCCTCGCCGTTGCCAACGTGTACTACTCGCAACCACTGCTCGACCTGATCGCCCGGGACTACGGCATCGCCCCCGCGACCATCGGCCTGGTCGGCACCCTCACCCAGACGGGCTACGCCCTGGGGCTGCTGCTGCTCGTGCCACTCGGCGACCACGTAAACCGCCGCACCCTGATCACCTCCCAGCTCGGCCTGTCCGTCCTCGCCCTCCTCGCCGTCGCAGTCGCCCCCTCCGCCCCGCTGCTGCTCGTCGCGATGGCCGCCGTCGGCACCCTCGCGGTCGTCGCCCAGGTGGTCGTCGCCTACTCCGCCCAACTCGCCGCCCCGGGCGACCAGGGCCGGGTGGTCGGCACCGTGACCAGCGGCATCGTCGTCGGCATCCTGCTCGCCCGCACCGTCGCCGGGACCATCGGCGACCTGGCCGGCTGGCGCGCCGTCTACGTCGTCTCCGCCGTCGCGACCGCCGCCATGGCCCTCGCCGTCGCGGCCGCCGTCCCGTCCGAGCGGCACCGGACGGCCGAACGGATCAGCTACCCGCGCCTGGTCGGCTCGGTGTTCACGCTCTTCGCCCAGGAGCGCGTGCTCCGCACCCGGGCCGTCCTGGCGCTGCTCGGCTTCACCTCCGTGACCGTGCTGCTCACTCCGATGGTGCTCCCGCTCGCCGCACCCCCCTTCGAACTCAGCCACACCCAGATCGGGCTCTTCGGACTCGCCGGCGCCGCCGGAGCGCTCGGTGCCGGGTACGCGGGCCGCCAGGCCGACCGCGGCCGGGCCGAACGCACCACCGGCATCGGTCTGACGGCCATGCTGGTCGGCTGGATCCCGGCCGTGCTGCTGCCGCACTCGGTCTGGTGGCTGGTGCTCGCCATGGTGGTGATCGACTACGGCCTGCAGTCCGTCCACGTCGCCAACCAGCACCTGCTCTACCAAGTCCGCCCCGAGGCGCAGAGCCGCCTGACCGCCGGCTACATGCTGCTCTACTCCGCCGGCTGCGGCGCGGGCGCGATCCTGTCCACCGTCGTCCACGACCGCGGCGGCTGGACGGCCGTCTGCCTGCTCGGCGCCGCCACCAGCCTCCTCGCGCTCGGCTACTGGTGGACGGCGGCCCGCCGGTGACGGCCGTCCAGCCCCCGGCCGCCTACGCGTTCGCCGACGACGCCGCGGCCAGGACCTCCCGCAGGGCCCGTATGCCCTCGCGCCAGGCCGGACCGCTCTCCGTCTCGTCCCACAGCTCCGCGAGCTCCGACTCCTCCGCCACCACCCGGTCGAGCGCCCGCACCGCGAGCGGCCGGAGCTCGGCGGAGAGCGGCGGCACCGGCTCCTTGGGGCCGTAGGCCGTGGTCACCGCCGCCCCGCCCGGGCACTGGGCCGCCACCAGCGCGGCGGCGGCGACCGCCTCCACCGCCTCGTCGGAGTCCAGGAACTCCTCCGCCCCGACCGCGCTCAGCAGCGCCGACCGCAGCAGCGCCTCGCGCTCGCCCGGTGCCGCGTCGTCCAGGCCGCCGCTGAAGTCCGCCGCCGAGTCGTTGTCGAAGTGCCCGATGTCCCAGGTGCCCATGCCGATCCCCTCACGCCGTTCGTGTTCGTGTGCGACGGATGCTTGCACACCCCACTGACAATCCGCCGGGCCGACGGATATTCGCTGGTCAACGCGGCGGCGGTGGGGCAGGGTGCCCTCATGACCACCACTCAGGGGCTGGACCGGGACGGCTTCATCGCCCGCGAGGGCTCGCTCGACCGCGTGCCCCCGGCGTTCGCGCCGGTGGTCGCGGCCGCCCGCGAGCGGATCGCCGCGGCCTTCGCCCCCGAACTGCTGCACAGCGCCTACCTCTACGGCAGCGTCCCGCGCGGCACCGCGATCCCGGGCGTCTCCGACCTCGACGTCCTGCTCGCCCTGCACCACGAACCCACCCCCGCGGACCGGGCGGCGGCCGGCGCCCTCGGAGCCGCGCTCGACGCCGAGTTCGCCCAGGTCAACGGCGTCGGCGTGGAGCTCGCCGGCGTCGGCACGCTGCTCAGCGAGCTGGAGCGGCACGACCTCGGCTGGATGGTCGCCTGCCTCTGCACCCCGCTGCTCGGCGAGGACCTCGCCACCCGGCTCCCCCGCTACCGCCCCACCTCGCTGCTCGCCAGGGAGACCAACGGCGACCTCGCCCTGGTTCTCCCGCGCTGGCGCGAGGGCCTGGCCGCCGCCACCACGGACACCGAGCTGCGCGGCCTCTCCCGTGGCATCTCCCGCCGGCTCGTCCGCACCTGCTTCACCCTGGTGATGCCCCGTCGGGGCGGCTGGACGAGCGACCTCGCCGCCTCCGCCGAGGCCTTCGCCGCCCACTACCCCGAGCACGCCACCCACGCCCGTCTCGCCGCCGCGATCGCCCGCACCCCCACCGCCGACCGGTCCGCCCTGACCGCGCTCGTCGACGGCCTGGGCTCCTGGCTCGCCACCGAGTACGCCGCCGTCCACGGCGTGAAGGCGCCCCGCCCGTGACGGAACCGGCGGGCGGCGAGCCGCCCGCCTGTGCGCGGGGCCTTCCCCGATTCGGGACGCGTGCGGACCGGTGCCGGGGTTCTCGCGTGCGGGCCGCCGGAGGGCCGTTGGTCCCGAAAACCGGGACCAAGGAACCATCTTCAGGGGAATCGGACGGCACGGCCTCCCCTTCTTTTTCGTGATGTGTCACGATATTCCCGCGACCGCACCACCGCGGCGGCCCCGAGAGAAGGCCTCCCGCCGGGCCCTTGTGAAGGTCCTTCACCACACGGTCCGGGCAGCAGCCACCGCATCGCGCGACGAGGACGTGCCGGCCCTCGGCCTCGCCCCTGCGGCTGGCACTCGGCGCCCAGGCGCGTGACGGCCTTTCGGGACGGCGCAGCCGACACCGGCGAGGGCGGCCCGGCCGACGGGCTCGTCATCAGCCGCGTTGCCGGAACGGCAACGGGCTGCGCTCCCGCCGCGGCCATCGGAGGTTCCGTCGACGGCCCGGGTGGTGCGGTCACCGGCCTGATCAATGGCCGGCTCGTGGCACACGACCCCATCGCCCGCGACGTCGAAGCGGACTCGCATCACGGCGAGCCATCACGAACGGGAGATCTTGCCCATGCTCCGAACGGTCCGCCGGGGCCTCGCCCGGATCCCGGCTTCTCCGGTCCTGTTGTCCGACCTCCTCTGGGCGTCGGCGATCCTGTTGTCCTTCGTCCTCGGACCTCGATCAGCCTCTGTTCGGGAAGGCGCCTTCTGTCTGACCCTCGCGACACTCGTGGCCCTTCGCCACCGAGCACCCGCGCTCGTGGTCACCACCGGTTCCGCGGTCTGGGTGATCCAGGCCGCGGTCGGCGTCCACGCATCCGTGTGGGGCGTCGGCTATCTCCTGCTGGTCCACGCCGCGGGAGAACTCGCCACCGGCAGGCAGTCGTGGCTCCCTCTGATCGCTGCTTCGCTCAGCGCCCTCCTGGTCTCCTGGAAGGCCCCGGTCTTCCTCGTCCCGATCGTCCTCTGCTGGAACTGGGGCCGAAGGAGCAGAGAACACCGTGCCCGGCTGAGCGAGTTGAAGGACCGCGCGGCGCGGCTGGAGCGCGAACGGGAGGAGATCCGGTCGAAGGTGGTGGTCGCCGCCGAGCAGGCCAGGATCGCCCACGAGCTGCACGACGTGGTCGCCCACAACATCTCGGTGATGGTCATTCAGGCCGACGCCGCCGCCTGTGTGCTCGACAGCTCCCCGCAGCAGGCGAAGGAGATGGTGGACACCATCGCCTCCACCGGACGGGCGGCCCAGATCGAGTTGAACCGCCCGCTGGGCATACTGCGCGGCAGCTGAGCGGGCAGGTTCGATCAGGCACCCGCTGTGACCGGCCGGCCGGCCGCCGACGCAACGCACCAGTGACCCGGGGCTCGGGGCTCGGGGCCGCAGCCGCCCGGGGTGCCGGTCACCACAGCGGGTGGCCAGAGAGCGGGCGGACGGGCGGACGGGCGGACGGGCGGACGGGCGACAGCGGGACGTCAGCCCGCCGGCCGCCGGTTGCTCTTTCGGTAGGCGGAGGGGGTGATGCCGTGCGCTCTCCGGAAGGCGCGCCGCATCACCTCGGCACTGGAAAAGCCCGTCGACCTCGCCACCGTCTCCAGGCTGTCCTGCGGGCACTCCACCAGCCTTCGGCAGGCCGCCTGCAGGCGCACCTGGGCGACGTACCGGCCCGGCGACAGGCCGGTCTCGGCGGTGAAGGCACGGGTGAACTGACGGGGCGACAGGGCTGCTCGGGAGGCGAGCGTCTCGACGGTGAGTTCCGCGCCGGGGTGGTCGACGATCCACTCCAGTATCCGCCGGAGTCCACCCCTTCTGGCCGCTGCCAGCCGTAGCTGGGTGCTGATCTGTCCTTGGTTGTGGGTCCGGCGGAGGAACACCACCAGCTGTCGGGCGACCTCCAGGGCAAGGTCCGGACCGTGATCGGCCTCCACGAGGTCCAGGGCCACGTCGATGCCGCTCGTCATGCCGGCCGATGTCCACACCCGCCCGTCACCGGCGTAGACCGGCTCGGAGTCGCCCCGCACGGACGGGAAGCACGTGGTCATGGCCGGGGCGAGCCGCCAGTGCGTCACGGTGCGGCGCCCGTCCAACAGGCCGGCGGCGGCGAGCGTGAAGACGCCCCCGTACACCGCGACGACCCTGCGGATCTCGGAGGCGTGGTCCTTGAGCCAGTCGACCACGTCCGGGTCGATCGAGGCACAGGGGATCACCACGGTGTCGGGTGGGGGCTCCTCCGCCAGCGCCGCCTGCGCGACCACGACGAGTCCACCGCTGGCGGTCACCGACCTTCCGCCCGGGCTGGCCGTGCGCAACCTGTACGCAGGTCGGGCACGACCCGACTCCGAAAGGCGGTTGGCCCATTCGAAGACCGTCATCGGTCCGGTGATGTCGAGGGTTTCCATGTCATCCGACAAGACGAAGAGCAGGTTCCGGTTCGTCATGGAAGGTCATGAAAGCCGCAAACAGTGGCAAATGCCAAGCTCGATGCACGGATGCGCCCCGGGGTAACACGGGGTTCACAACGGCCGGGATCCATCGGGACACATGTCCCACCGTGAAGGACATCAGGCCCCGAGAGCCTGCCGCACCAGCCGTCAGCGAAGGCAGGATCTGATTCGTCATGTTTCGCCCGGATATCGGGCCGAATGGAAAGAGATCGACCATGCGAAGCCCCTGCCTCTTCCCCACGACGACAGCCGTCCTGACGGCCCCCCTCCTCCCGGGAACCACTCCGGCCGCGCAGGCTGCCGACGGCTGCACCGACTCCGCCCGGGACAACCGCTCGTGATCACCGCCGCGATCATCACGCCGGTGCCCGAGCACCGGCAGCGGGCCGCACTCCGGCACCTGTCCGAGGGCCGGTCGGCGGACGCGCTGAAGGCGTTGCGGGACGAGTCCGATCTACCGCCTGTCCACGCTCCCGCCGCGCTGGCAGTACTGGCGAAGCGCAACCTTCCGGTGACCGCGGAGGACGCGGCCGCGGTGCTCGCGGAGCACGAGCCCGCGCTGCGGGACGCGCTTCGGGGCCTCCTGGGAGCAGGGCGTCGCCGTGAGGCGCTGCTTCTCCTGCGGGAGGCCACGGGAGTGGGCGTCATCACCGCCCGGCGGATCGCGGCCAGGATCGCACCGGCCCCGTCCTGAAGCCTGCCGCAGAGCGCGGGCCGTCCGCGATCAGCAGCCGTTCCACGCCCCGTCGAGGGCCTGGAACGGCTGCCGAACGCCTTTCAGACCGCGCACGTGACAGGGGAACACCGCCGGTCGGCGCACATCCGATGACGCCCCCGCTCCGCCGCGCCCCGCCATTCCGGGCGGCGACAGCCGCCGCGGATCCCGGGTTCTCTCACCATCCGTACAGGATGGTGGCGAGTTCGGCTTCGATGCTTTCTTCGGTGGACTCCTCTCCGACCGGAATCAGCGCTTCGGTCCGGGAGAGGAAGGCGGACAGCGGCGCCACCGAGGCGAAGAGCCGGGCGGAACCCTCGGGGGAGAAAAGCGAGATGCGAACCTTCGAGAGATCCTTGCCGACGGGGCAGACGCGGATGTCCCCCTCACCGACCGGTCCGCGTATCCCGTCGACCAGCAGTTCCCGCGCGAGGAACCAGGTGACCGGCGCTTCGTCGGGAAAGCGGAAGGCGAGTCGGACGGCGTACGGATCGCTGGTGGTGTATTTCAGGCCCACCGGAACACGGAGGGCACCCCCGGCCGGAAGCGCGAGGTTCATCACCAGGCATCCCTGAACTGTCATGTGCTGCATGGCGTCAGTACCTCTCGTTCAGCCCGTGTGCCGACGACGCTCGGTCGGATGGCAGGCAGGCATGTCTTCGACGGACTTTGCGACGGGTTATGCAACTGCTCCCCTGCCAGGTCCGGCCCGAAGCCCCGGGTGGGGATTCGACACCGCGCAACGGACTTGGAACAGAGGCCTTTCACGCCGGAGGACGGTCGCCCGGCCGAGCGCTGGGGCAATGGCTTGTGGGCCGATTCCCTTGGGGCAACCCTTGCCATTCGACGGCTCGGCTCGCAAGGAGTGACGCGAAAGATTCCGGAGAAAGGACTCAAAGCCCCACCGCAGTGGGACGTGCGGCCCAGGAGCAACAGGTCGGAACCCGCAATTCAGGACGGAAATGAGACCTACCGCCCGTGCGGAGACCTCGGATGCATCGCTCGTCGCTATGCTTCATTCCATTCGATTGACACCCGGCTGCTGCGCTCGAATCGCGGAAAGGTCCCGGCCGCGTGGGAGAGGGGACTCCTCCCCGGGCCGGCGGATCACGACAGCCCCGTCAGGTACGACGGAGAGACCGCTCCGGCGTTCCGCCCCCCACCACCCAGGATCTCCGGAACCGAACGACTCGGCACGGCACGGCACGGCCGGTCATTCGCCGGACGGACACCCGTTTCCGAGAACAGAGGAGCAACCTCGCATGCGTAAGGATCAGTTTCCCTTGGCTGCCCTGGCGGCTGCTCTGGCCGCTGTCAAGGCAGCGGCCAGGGCAGGTGCGAGGCCCCGGCCGGGCGGTCCCCCGAAGGCTGCTCCCGGCAGCCTGTCGCTGCGGCACGACGCTCGTTCCGCGCCGGGTCCGGAGCCGATCGGGGACAGCCCGGTGGGCCGAACCGGCTTCATCCCGCGGATGAGGCCGAGGAGCGAGGACTGACCGGCCGGCGGTGTCATCGCCTGGCGGAGGAACGCGGCCGGCCGACGGAGGAAGCGCGCCGGGGTCTTCCGGCTGGAGGTGCGCCGGCGGGCCCGATCCGGCCCTCGACGCCCCGAGCCTCCGGCCGGTCGCGGAGCGCGGTTGCGGCAACGGCCTCCGCCGGAGCTCCCGGCCGGCTCCCCGCCCGGGCCGGGCACCGAGCCCGGGCCGAGGAGCCGACCGGGGCTGAGCACCCGCCGTTGCCGGGGCCTCAGTCCACGCACGGGATCCCGCCCGCCTTCACGGGCGGCCCCTGCATCGGCAGCCCCGCCGCGGGATCGGCGGAGGGGTCCCCGGCGGGCCCGGTGGCCGCGGCGGCGGACGGAGCGGCCGACGGGCTCGGGGTGCGGATGACGGCGAGGGTGACCAGGACGCGGCCCGCCGGGACCACCGTCGAGTAGGTGGCGGTCACCCCGTAGCGGGCGGCGAGGCGCTGGGCGTCGGCCCTGGCCCCGGGCCCGTACACGACCGAGGTGGCCCGGGTCCTGGCCGGGGCGTCGCCGATCCGGCCCGCCTGGTAGCCGAGTTCGGCCAGCGCCCTGGACTCGTTGGCCGCCGCCCCCGCCCCCGCGGCCGCGTTGACGTCGACCACCGACTTGGGCGCCGCGCTCGGCGTGGCGGTGGGCGAGGGGGCCGGTTCGCCCGACGCTTCCCCGGGCGTGGCGGCCGGGGCGGCCGGGGCGGGCTCGTGGTTGAACAGCTGCCGGACGATCCGCCTGATCAGCTGCGGGTTGACGGTGTTGACCTCCTGTCCGCCGACCGTCTTGAAGCCGCTGATCGGCAGGGTGTTGAACTCCACGTTGCCGCCCGTCAGGTTGGGCGCCTGCTGGGCGAAGTCGAGGATGTTCCACTCGTCGTCGATGACCACGTCCTTCTTCACCACCGCGAACAGCTTCTGCATCTGCCCGAAGTCGTTCAGGATGCCCTGCTGCTTGAGCTTGTACTCCACGGAGGACAGGAACGCCTGTTGCCGGTGGGTGCGGTCGAGGTCGCCGTTGGTGAGGTGGTGGCGCTGGCGGACGAAGGAGAGCGCCTGCGCGGCGTTGAGCGAGCTGATCCCGGCCGGGAGCCTGAGGCCGGTGCCGCCGCCCTCGTGGGTGGCGGTGCGGGCGATGATCGGGTCGTCCACCGGGTGGTTGAGACAGACCTGGACCGGCTCGACCGCCTTGGCGATGTCGTAGAAGCCGATCAGGTTCACCTCCGCGAAGTGGTCGATGGGGACGTCCAGGAAGCTCTGCACGGTCTGGATGGTGGCCGAGCGGCCGGCCTCCCGGCTCTGCCGTTCCAGGGCCGCCTTGGAGAGCCCCTTGCCCGCGAGCTTCTGTTCGGCGGCCTCCTTGGCGATGCCGTACGCCTCCTTGATCTTGTGCATCCGGCCGTCGGCGCCGACGGTCTGCACGTAGTCGTCGCGCGGGACGGAGAGCGCGGTGACCCTGCCGCCGTTGGCCGGGATGTGCAGCACGATCAGGGCGTTGGTGTTGTAGCCGCCGATCTCACTGGAGCCGGCGTGGAGTTCGTCCTCCACGAACTGCCTGGGCAGGTCGTTGCCGTCCATGTCCTTGCGGCTGTCCAGGCCGATCAGCAGCAGGTTGACGGACTTGTCGAGGTGCGGCGGGGCGTTCCTCTTGGCCTCGCTCAGCGCGGTGGACTTGATCATGCCGTCGTCCAGGCTGCGGTACTCGTACCAGGTGAAGCCGCTGGCACCGAGCACGGCGGCCGAGACGGTGCACGCGAGGGTGCGCCCGGCGACGGTCAGCGGGGCGGCGGCGCGGATCGGGTCGTGGCCGCGCCGACCGCGGCCGACGGTACGGCCGTTGCCGCGCTCAGCCACGGCGGCCCCTTCCGGCCGGGGCCGCCGTCCTGCCGGTTCGGCGGCGTACAGGTACCGCCCGCCTGCGGCGGCCCGCCGCGGTGCGGAGCGCGATGACGGCGAGCGCCACCGCCACGGCCGCGGCCATCACCGGGAACGCCCCGACGACCCAGCGCAGCGCGCCGGTGCCGAGGTTCTTCCCCCGGTAGCTCCCGGGGTGCGCCAGGTACTCCACGCCCGAGGCGGTGAGCAGCACCACGACCGGGGCGGCCGTCACCACCCACCACCGGCCGGTCCGGCTGCAGAGCAGCGCCGCGGCGGCCGTCCCGAGCACCGAGCCCACCGTGAACAGGAGGCCGACGCCCGGCCCGTCGAGTTCGTCCGCGACCGCTCCGAGCAGCGGCAGCCCGACCGCCGAGAGCGCGGCCGCGATGCCGCCGCGCCGGCGTGCCTGCTGCCGGCGGCGGGCGGCGCCGGGGCGCGGCGCGCGGACCTGCCGGGGCGCCCCCGGGCCCGTGGCCGCGCCGGGGCCGCCCGCCGGGGCCGCACCGGCCGTCCGGGAGCGCTGGGCGGGCAGGGCGCGGTCCTCGGTGCGCGGTCCCGCGTCCTGGTACGGCGTTCTCGCCCGCTGACCGGCCATGCGCACTTCCCTCGATCGTTGCGGCCGCGGCGGCGCGATCGCACCGCCGCGTGTGCCGGGACGCCTTCGGACCCGGTGACGTCCGGTGGCATCCGGTGGTGTCCTGGCGTGGTCCTGCCGGTGTCCTGGTGGGACCCCTTCCTCTACATTGCTGTAGAAGATGGGCTGGAGCATACAAACCCATTTCAGCAAAGTCATCCGCTGCCACCCGGCAGCGACGGACCGCCCGGTGGGCCGTCGTTAGGATGGTCATGATCCCCGCCACGTCGGCACACCATCAGGAACGCATCAGAGGAGCAGAGCGTCACCATGTTTGAGAGTCTGAAGAACCTCGCGGACAAGGCCACCGACCTCGCCCGCGAGCACGGCGACGTGATCGGCCAGGGCCTGGACAAGGTCGGCGACGCGATCGACGACCGCACGGACGGCAAGTACAGCGGGCAGATCGACACCGGCGTCGAGAAGGCGAAGGGCTTCCTGCGCAACCTCGACGGCGACCAGAAGCCCGCCGAGTAACCTGCCACAGGGCACGATCAGCCGCACGGCGGTCGAACGGGCGCACGGGCGAACGGGGAGGGGCGGCAGCGGTGAGCGAGGAGAAGAAGGGGTCCGGCCGGGCACGCTGGCTGGTGATCGGCATCGTGGTGGTGGCCGGACTCGGACTCGTCCGCGGCAACGGCCACGGCGACCCGACCTCCGCCGACCCCTCCCCGACCGCCGCCGCCCCCTCCGGCCCCGCCGCGGGCGCCGCGCCGTCGGCCGGATCCTCGGCGGCGCCGCCCAAGCCCTCGAAGCCCTCGGGCCGCTACGACCCGGCCGACTACGCGGCACCGGTCCGCCAGTACGCCGCCGAGGCCGGGGTCGATCCCCAGCTGCTGATGGCGATCCTCTACAACGAGGCGTACAAGCCGCACGACCCCGAGCTCGAACGGGCCTGGCAGCGCGGCAAGCCGGACGCCTCCTTCGGCATCGCCAACATGCACCGGGCCGCCTTCGACGACACCAAGCCCGGTCGCCCCTTCGCCTCCCGGCAGTGGGAGGAGCTGCCGGACGACCGGAACCTGGCCGTCCAGGCGGCCGCCTGGCACCTGCACGACCTCGCCGCGCAACTGCCCGCACGCCCGGGCGTGTCGCTCACCCGGGACGAACTGATGGCCCTCGGCTACAACGCGGGCGCGGGCAACATGCTGGCCTTCGCCCGGGGCGTCAAGATCGGCTCCCAGGCGCAGTCCTACCTCGACCGGCTGCGCGACAACTGGTCGAAGTCCGGCGAGGCCGTCAAGTAGCGCCCTGCGGCGGTCAGCTGACGGCGACCCGGGCGGACCAGACCCGCCGCCAGGCCAGCGCGTCGGAGACCCCCTCCGCGAGGCCGCGCCGCGGCTGCCAGCCGAGCAGGTCCCGTGCGGTGTCCACGACGGCGTAGCAGCCGATCACGTCCCCCGGCCGGGGCCCGGCCTCCCGCACGTCGAGGCTGGTGCCGACGGTCTGTTCGAAGGCGGCGATCAGCTCCCGCACGGTGGTCCCGTCGCCGGTGCCGACGTTGATCACCCGGTAGCGGTCCGCCACGCCCGGGGCGATCACCTCGTCGAACCTGAGCAGCGCCGCGACGTGCGCCTCGGCGAGGTCCTGGACGTGGACGTAGTCGCGGATGCCGGAGCCGTCGCGGGTCGCCCAGTCGGTGCCGGTGACGGTGAACGGGGTGCCGGTGGTGTGCGCCTCGATCAGCTTGCCGAGGGCGTGGGTGGGGTTGAGGTCCTGGAGGCCGGTGCGCAGCTGCGGGTCGGCGCCGATCGGGTTGAAGTAGCGCAGGGCGATGACGCGTTGGCGCTCGGCGCCCTCGCCCCGGGTCCAGTCCTGGAGGACCTGCTCCATCATCTGCTTGGTGCGCGCGTACGGACTGCCGGCGTCGACCGGGCTGCTCTCGTCCACCCGGGCGTCGGGGGTGGGGGCGTAGATCGAGGCGGAGCTGCTGAAGACGACCCGGGTGCAGCCGTGGCGCTGGAGGGCGTCCAGGAGCTCGACGGTCTTGGCGACGTTCTCCCGGTAGTAGTACAACGGCTTGGCCACCGACTCCGGTACGACGATCTTCGCGGCACAGTGCACGGTGGCGTCGATGTCGGGGTGCTCGGCGAAGATCCGGTCCAGCAGGGCGGCGTCGGCGATGTCGCCCCGGTAGAAGATCCGGTCCGCGACGAACTCGGTCCGGCCCCGGGAGAGGTCGTCCAGCACGACCGGGGTGATCCCCCGGTCGAGCAGGGCGGAGGCGACGGTGCTGCCGATGAATCCCGCACCGCCGGTGATCAGGACCTTCTTCATGCGCGGACGCTCCCTTGCGGTCGTCCGGGCGCCCGATGGCGCCCGGTGACCGGAAAGGACGTCGTTCGCACCCGGCCGGTTCCGCCGGCCGGAGGCACCGCACCGGGCGGCTCAGCCGTGGTGGCGCCGCAGCCAGAGCCCGGTGGCGACCAGGACGACGGCCGCGCAGGCGGTGCCGATGGCCGCCCAGGCGGTGGCGTCGGAGGTGGTGGCGTGGACGGGCCCGGGCGCGACCTGCCGGGCGGAGACGGGGGTCGCGGTGGTCCCCGCCTCCGGGGCGGTCTCCCGCAGCGGGGCGGGCGCCACCTCCGCGGACCGCGGCGAGGCTTCGGCCAGTGCCGGGCTTCCCGGCCCCGGGCCCCCCGGATCGGAGATCAGGACGGTGTCGATGTCCAGTTCGCGCTCGCCGTGCCCCCGGGCGGGGGACGCGCAGTCCACCGTCACCCGCCAGTGCCCGACGGGAAGGATCTCCCGGGTGGTGTACGTCCCGGGGCGGTCGGGGACGGTGACCAGGCGCCAGGGGCCGACGGCACGGCCGTCGGAGGCCGTCGCGGAGAGCGTGCCGACGAACTCCCCGGTCACCGGGTCGTGGTCGTTCTCCCAGGTGGCGACGGTGCTGACGCGGCCGTTCTGCTGGCCGGTGACGTCCAGGTGGACGCTGTCGCCGTGCGCGGAGGCGGGCACGGCGGCGGCGAGCAGGGCCGCGGTCGTGAGGGTGAGGGCGGCGAGGTCGGGGCGGGTTCGCATACGGGAGGGTCCTCGGGGCGGTGTGGGGGCAGGGACGCGGGGAACGGCCGGTGCCGGGAACGGCCGCCACTGGGTGGGCGGCGGCCGTTCCCGGCACCACGGACCTTCGGGCCCGCGGGTCTTGGGGCCCGCGGGCGTCGGCGGCTCGGGCCGGAGGGTTCGGCCCGCGTACGGGCCGTCCGGTTTTGGGGACTCACAGGAACAGCCTTACCCCGATCGACTCACGAGGCCCTCGGCAACGACCAGTTCCGGTAAAGAACGTTCCTCGGCCGTTGCCGACCCGGCGGGCGGCCGGCCCGGCACCACCACCCGGCACTCCCGCGCGCCGCCTCGCGCCCGGGCCGGACCCGGGTCAACCGGGGGCGGAGAGAGCCGAGTTGCGGCGTCCGCGGCGGCCCACCGGCGCCCGGACGCCGCCCGCTCCCCCGGCCGCGGATCCGCGCGCAGGCCGTGGCACACCGTCTCAAGACGGCCGAATTCGGCGCGATCTGACTGATCGCCACCTCGGAATCCCGCACCGGACGCCCGAGTTCGCGCGGCCCGCCGTTCCCGAACACCACCGCGCCCCCTCCGCCCGCCACGGCCCGCGTCCCTCGCTGTGAAGGGGGGTCGAGCCTTCCGACACTCCGGAGAGCACGGGAGGCGGGAGGGAATAACAGAAACCTCCTGCGAAATTCACCGGGCGTTCGGACGCGCGGGCAGCCACGACGACCCCGGGCACGGCGAAGGCCGGAGAGCGCGGCCGTGCGGCGCGCTGCCCGGCAGGACGTGCCACGGGCGCCGACCGACGGGCGACGCCCCGCCCGGAACCCGCGAGGGTCAGGCCGCGACCTTCACCGGCCCCGCCCCGAAGGCCGCCGCGGCCACCCCGGGCCGCACCGCCACCGTCGTCGCCGCGGCGGCGCCGCACCCCCCGTGCAGCCGGGCCAGCCCGGCCGCCAGGGCGCCGCGGTCCCCGGCGAGCCAGAGCCGCAGGGCCGCCGAGAGCGCGGCGCTGGCCGGCCCGGCCGCGGGGCCGCCGGTGCGCACGAGCCGCTCACCGAGCAGCGGCAGCAGGTCCGCGACCGGGGCGGGCAGCCACAGGGTGAGCGCGAACGGCGCCGGCCTGGCCAGAACCCGCAGCAGCGGCAGGACGCAGGCGTCGTCGTGCAGTGCGGGGATGACCTCCAGCAGCCCGTCCACGGCCACCTCGGAGACGTCGCCGCCGTGCCCGCGCGCGAGGTCGCGCAGCAGCGCGCGCTCGGTCGCGGTGATCCGGACGGTCAGCATGACCTCGTCGCAGTCCATGGTCCCGGCCCCTGTCGTGGAGAGTTCGTGGTGTGGTCGTCGCGTCGCGGTGTCAGTCCTGTGCCGACAGGGTTCCTGCCCCGATCCGGCCGTCCGATACCGGCACTATCAGGCCGTAGTGGCCGTCGAAGCGGCGGTAGAGCACCCGGGCCCGGTGGTCGCCGGGGTCGGTCCAGCCGACGAACGGGCGGCCGGTGAGCCAGAGCCGGCGGGCCGCCTCGGCCAGGTCGAGCCGGGGCATCGCCCCAGTGCCGGCGACGCACAGTTCCGCCGCACCGCTCGGCGAGCAGCGGTGGATCACGGTGTCCCGGCCGGTCCCGGCGTCCACGAAGAGGTGGAACCGCCGGTCGAGGGCGAGCAGTTCGAGCGCGGCCTGGTCGGGGCCGCGGCGGGCCGGCCGGACCGCCTTGTGCCGGGCTATCCGCCGCTGGGCGAGCGGGCGGTCGGCGAACTGCGGGCGGTAGGCGCTCTCGTACGCGACGGCGTAGCCGATGTCGCCCTGCTCGCGCAGTCGGACGGCCCGGCCGGCGAGCGTGCCGAGCACGAGGTCGACCGACTCCCGCTCGGTGCCGGTGGCCAGCTGCACCCGGACCGGTCCGACATCCGCCAGCTCGACGTCCGCCTGGGCCAGCGCGGGCCGGGTCACCGACCGGTTCCGCGAGCGGGTCAGCCGCAGCCGCAGCGCGTGGGCGTCGGGGCCGAGCGCGGTGGCGGTGGCCAGTGCCCGGGCCCGGGCGTACTCGGCGTCCTCGCGCGGCAGCTCGCCGCGGATCTCCACCCGGACGTCGAGGGCCGGCCGGTGGCGCAGACGGGTCATCAGGTTCCTCCTTCTTCGCATCCATGCTGTCCTTCGCACGCCCGTGCGGCGAGGGTCCAAAGACCCTGCCCCGCCGACAGGCCGCGGACCACCCGTACGGACGCATCCGCGCAGGTCAACACGGAGCTTCGAGCACGCACGAAAGGGTCGATCCACTCGGCCGTTGGAGTGATCCCCGCACATTCGGCGCAACGCTCGGGAAACCGGCGCGTTTGCCCAACGTGCGCCCTCCCGCCGGGGGCGCGCGCGGGGTCCGCGCCGAACGGTCCCCCGACTCCCGCTCGGCCCGCCGATGCCGCCGGGCACCTTCGCGCCAACCATTCCGACGAGAGGTAGTGTCATGTCCCTGCTGACCGAAACCCGGAAGCTGATCGTCCCCCCGAGAACCGCACCCGGCCCCTCCCCGCTGACCCGCGCCGCCGTCCCGCCACTGGCCCCCGGCGCCCTGCCCGGCCTCGGGCACGCCGGCGCCCTGCTGCGCGACCCGCTCGGCTTCCTCGGCTCGCTCTCCCGCCACGGCGGGGTGGTCCGCATCCGCCTCGGCCCGCGCACCGTCTGCGTGGTCACCGACGCCCGGCTGGTCCACACGCTGCTCGTCGCACTGGCGCACGACTGCCCGCGCGGCGCCGTCCAGGACACCCTCAAGACGGCCTTCGGCGACGGCCTGCTGATGTCCGAGGGCCAGGCCCACCGGGACCGCCGCCGGATCATCCAGCCGGCCTTCGGGCCGGACCGGATGGGCGAGTACCTGGCCGTGATGCAGCAGGTCACCGAGGAGCGGATCGAACGCTGGCACACCGGGCAGGTCCTCGACGTGGCGAAGGAGATGAACCACCTCGCACTGGAGATCGTCACCCGCTCGCTGTTCGACGCCCGGCTCTGCGAGGAGGCCACCGTCGCCTTCCACCGGGCGCTGCCGGACCTGGTGAAGGGCCAGATCGTCCAGTCCCTCTACCCGAATCCGGCGCTCGCCCGGCTGCCGCTGCCCGTCAACCGGCGCTTCGACGACGCGGTGCGGGTGCTCAACCGGGTGGTCGACAAGGCCGTCGGCGGCCGCGCCGCGACCGAACCGGGCGGGGAGGCCCGGCGCACCCTGCCCGACCTGCTGCGCGCCGCGACCGACCCGGCCACCGGCTGCCCGCTCACCGAGGCCGACGTCCGCTCCGAGGCGATCACCATGTTCGGCGCGGGCACCGAGACCGTCTCCACCACGCTCACCTGGCTGCTGGACGAGCTGCTGCGCCGCCCCGAGGTGGAGTCCCGGATCCTCACCGAGCTGGACGAGCACCTGCCCGCGGGCACCGCCCCCACCCCGGAGGCGCTCGCCCGGCTCACGTACACCCGGGCCGTCACCCAGGAGGTGGTGCGGCTGCACGCGCCGAACGCCTTCCTGATGCGCACCGCCCAGGTGCCGGTCGAGCTGGGCCCGTACCGCGTCCCGGCCGGCACCGAGCTGCTGTACAGCCTGACCGCGCTGCACCGCGACCCGGTGCGCTACCCGGAGCCGACGAGCTTCCGGCCCGAGCGCTGGCAGGACGGCGGCAGCACCGGACGGCCGTCCTTCCTGCCGTTCGGCGCGGGCAAGCACAAGTGCATCGGCGAGGCCTTCGCGTGGGCGGAACTGACCGTCGCGGCCGCGACGATCCTGCGCCGCTGGCGGCCGGTGGCGGTGCCGGGCGCCCGGGCCCGCGAGGTGGTCTGGACGACGGTCCAGGCGCACGGCCTGCGCGTGCGGCTCGCGCCACGGGGCTCGCGCTCCCCCCGCGGGGGCGCCGCGGCGTCCGCCCGTGAGGGTGACGCCGCCTCCTCACCGGGAGACACAGCCCCCTCCTCGCACAGTGAGCCACCACTCCGGTGCCCGTTCACCGGCGCCGTCCGCGCGGCCTCCGCCATGGCCCGCGCCGGCGACGCCCCGCCCGGCCCCCGGCAGCGCGGCGACCTGCGCCACGCCGCCGACCGGCACGCCGACTGGGCGGTCCGCCGCGGCCTGCTCAGCCCCTCGGAGCTGCCCCGCTACCGGGCCTACGCGCTGCACGAGCTGATCGGCCACGCCTTCCCCCGCGTCCGGGGCGCCGAACTCGACCTCCTGCTGGACATGCTGGGCTGGTTCACCATCCTGGACGACCGTTTCGACGGCCCGCCCGGCCGCCACCCCACCGAGGCCCGCGCCCTGGTCGACCCGTTGGTCGCGGTCCTCGACGGCGCCCGCGAGAGGAGCCCGTCCGACAGCCGACTCCTGCTCGCCTGGCGCGAGTTGTGGAATCGCCAGAGCGCGTCGATGTCCCCCGAGTGGCGCGCTCGGGCGGCCCGGGAGTGGCGCGCCTGTCTGGCGACCTTCCCCGCCGAGGCCGAGCACCGGGCCCGAGGCACCGTCCCCGCTCTCGGCCTCGACCTCACGGACACCATGAGGCTGCGCCGGCACGGCAGTTGCCTCTACCCGTTCATGAACATAATGGAACGGGTCCACGGCGCCGACGCCCCGGCCGCGCTGCACGCGGAACCCGCGCTGCACCAGCTGCGGGCCAACACCGCCGACGCCGCCACCCTGATCAACGACCTCTACTCGCTGAGGCGCGAGGAACGGCAGGCCGGGGCCGCGTTCAACACCGTGCTCACCCTCCAGCGGGCCCACGGCTGCACCCGCGGCCGGGCGGTCCACGCGGTGCGCGCCCGGGTGGTGCGGCTGCGGCAGGAGAGCGAGGAACTGCGCCGGGAGCTGCTGCACCGCCACCCGGCCGGGCGCTGGTACCTGGACGGCACCCGGGAGCTGGTCGCCGGCGTCCAGGCCTGGAGCAGCACCAGCGACCGCTACCTGGTGCCGGACCGCGAAGGACATCGGTGAGCGGACCGCTCCGGGCGCGCCTGCGGGCGCCCCGCTTGCGGGCTCGCCGTTCCCAGGTGCGCCGCTTCCGGGCGCGCTACTTCCGGGCGCGCCGTTCCCGGGTGCGCCGTTCCCGGGTGCGCTACTTCCGGGTGCGCTACTTCCGCCCGCCGAGCGCGAACAGCAGCAGCACGAAACCGGCGAACAGGTGCGTGGCGAAGATGTAGATGCCCGCGCGGATCAGCATGGCCTTGCGGCGCCGCTTCTCCTCGCTCGTACCGTCGTTGCTCGTGCTGTCGCTCATGGTGGTGTCTCTCCTCGGGTCGGACGGACGGGCCGGGCCGGGTTCAGCGGGGCCGACCGCCCGGGGCGCGCAGCTCGGTGAGCAGCGCGCCCTGGTCGGTGATCAGCTCGGTCAGGATCCGGCGGGCCGCGCGCAGCAGCTCGGCGACGTCCGGGGTGCTGAGCGCGTACACCACGGTGTTGCCCTCACGGGTCGCCGTGACCAGCTGGGTGCGGCGCAGTACCGCGAGCTGCTGGGAGAGGTTCGACGGCTCCACCTCGATCTCCGCCAGCAGCTCGCGCACCGGCCTGGGGCCGTCCTGGAGCAGCTCCAGGACCCTGATCCGCACGGGGTGGCCGAGGGTGCGGAAGAACTCCGCCTTGGCCTGGTACAGCGGTACCGGCATGGTCCGTGCGCTCCCTCGGGTCCGGCTCGGTGGTCGTCCGGCCGGGCGGGGATTCGGTGCCGCGGCCGGTAGGCATCATCGCGACAGATGAAGATTTCTTCAAGTCGTCACTGCGCGCCGGCCCTCGTCGAGGCCCGGGCCGGGGGCGCTCCGCCGGCGGGACGCGGCCGCCGCGGGACCGCTTCGCGGCCGCTGCCGGGCCGCACCCGGCCCGCGCCGGGGCATGCGAAAGCCGAGCCCGGGACGCTGCCAACTCCCGGGCTCGGCAGACACGGTGACGAGCCGTCAGCAGGCTACAGGCACATCCACCGCGGCCGGTACCTGGCCGCTCCAGAAGCCCTCGACGTCGAAGGACACGTGCACGGTGGAACCGCACGGCACGGTGGCCGTGGCGCCGTCGACCCGCACGGTGGACACCTGGAACACGGTGCGGCCGTTGACCGTGCCGAGCGAAGCGCCACCGGCCACGTTGGCGGACAGGTGGGTCACCAGCTCCTTCGGCGCCGGCGGCCACGGGGTGCCCGGGGACGGCGGGCCGGCCAGGCCGATCTTGCCGAAGACCGTGACGCTGTCGCCGGTCACATCGGCGCAGGCGTAGGTGGCCAGGCCGGCCTGGAGGCTGTAGGAGCCGCAGGTGGTCACGGTGGTGGCGGCGGTGGCGGCCGGGGCGGCGGCGAACGCGGGAACGGGGGCCGCGAGCAGGGCGACGGCGCCGGCGGCACCGGCGGCGATCCGGGCGATCCGGTTCATGGGTTCCTCCTGGAGGGGACGGGAACGGACTATGACAGGTGGCGTGGCACATATGACATTTCATAGGCCCACAGACAGAAACTTTGCCATGCGATTCACATGCCCAGATGCCGCTTTACCCTTAGAACCGAATGCCTGACCAAAATCAGACCTTCGATGGCGCAATCACTCTCGGACGGTCGAACGTTCGCACCCTGCCAGGCGACGCCCGCGTTGAACCGGGGTGAACCGCATCCGAACCGCCGCCGGGACGACCCTCCTCCTGCTCGCGCTGCCGGCCGCCGCGCCGCCGCCCGCCGCGCTCCTGGGCACCGATATCCGCCGCCTGCCCACCGAGGAGCGGATCCTCGCCCGCACCTTCAACGCCGCCTGGAACGTGACCGGGCTCGACACCGCCCTCGGCGTCCTGCACGACCTCGCCACCTTCTCCCGCCCCGCCACCCGCGGGCCCGCGAGGCCGCGGGCCGGTCAGCCCAGCGAGGCGCGCAGGGCGTCGACCCGGGCCACGGCCTCGGTGAAGGCGTGCCGGTCCAGGCGGCCGTCGTCCAGTGCTTCGGCCAGCGCCTCAGCGGCCTCCTCGCCCTGCTGGGGGTCGCGGGCCGAGCAGAGCAGCAGGTCCATTCCGGCCTCGGCGGCGGCCAGCGCGCGGTCACCGGGGCCGCCCCACGGGGCGAGCGCCTGGGCCTCCAGGGCGTCGGTGACGGTCACGCCGTCGAAGCCGAGCCGGCCGCGCAGCTCGCCCTGGATGATCGCGGGCGAGAACCCGGCCGGGCGGTCCGCGTCCAGCGCCGGGTAGACCGCCCAGGAGGCCATCACCAGGCGCACACCCGCGGCGATGGCCGCCCGGTACGGGGCCTCGCCGCGGGAGCGCAGCTGCGACAGCGGGACGTTCAGGGTGACCGGACGCTCGTCGGTGTTCTCACCCCGGGGCGCGGCGCCGAGGCCGGGGAAGTGCTTGGCGGTCGCGGCCACGCCGAGGCCCTGCTGGGCGGTGAGGAAGGCGCCGCCCAGTTCCGCGACCTTGGCCGGGTCCTGGCTGTAGGAGCGCTCGAAGTGGTCGATGAAGTTGTCCGGCTTGTCGTAGACGTCGAGCACCGGGGCGAGGTTGAGGTTGAGCCCGGCGTCGGCGAGCGTCCGGGCGGCGCCGGCCCCGGACTCCGTCGCCGCGGCGAGCGGGTCCGCCGCCGACCCGACGGCGCGGGCGGAGAGTTCGGGCGCACCGGGCAGCCGACGGACCTTGCCGCCCTCCTGGTCGGTCATCAGCAGCAGCGGGCGCGGGTGCGGCGCCTCCGCCGCGGCCTGCTTCAGCGCGCCAACGGCCTCGGCGAGCTGCTCCGGGCTGGTGACGTTCTCGCCGAACAGGATGACCCCGGCGGCCCGGCCCTCCCGGAGCGTCCGGAGCACCCCGGCCGGCGGCGTCGGACCGGCGTACGACAGCACGACACGCCGCCCGGCGAGCACCCGGGAGTCCTCCCGCTCCTGGCCGGCCATCGCCACGTTCCTCTCCTCCGGGGCGTGCGCGCCGACGTGCGGACGGGCGGGCGAGCCGAGCGGCACCGGCCCGAGCGCGACGCCCATCACGGCCAGCACCACCCCGTACTGGGCGACACTTCGGAACAGGGCCATCACGCCTCCCGGGCCGGAATTTGACTTCGGCATGTCAACCTACCCCGGGGCTCGGCCCGGCACTCCCCCTGCGCAATTTCATCCGATATTCCACGTGTCAACCACCCATGGTCGCCCCGGGACGCACCCACGGCGCCTCTTGTGGATCTTGCGGGACCGGGGCGCCGCGCCGCGGTGCACGCGCCGCGAGGCGGAGGTGGGGGCACCTCCCGGCCGAGGACCGGGGGCCACCGGCCACCGACGACAGCGCCGCGAGCCGCGTGCCCCCGTCCCGCGCACCCGGCAGGGACGCGCAGGACACGCCCTAGGCTGACCGGGTGTTCGAGCGACTGGAGATCAAGGTCCTGCCCCCGGGCCCGCGCCTCGCCGCCGAGGTCCGCTTCCTCGTCGACGGCGAGGACGTGGTGGCCGGGGCGACCGGCCCCGGCGGCTTCGGCGCGTACGCCGGCCGGCTGTTCCCGCCACACGCCCCGAGCCCGCTCGCGGCCACCGGCCCGCCGCGCCGGGTCGAACTCGGCGAGCCCGAGTGCACCGGCGGCTGCTGCGGCCACCTGTCCGCCGTCGTGCAGCGCATCGGGGGCGTCGTCCGCTGGTCCGACTGGGAAGTCCCGCAGCTCCGGTACGGGACCAGGGGCCGGTTTCCGGAGTTCGACTTCGAGGCGGAGCCGTACGACGCCGAACTCGCCCGTGCCGCCGCCGACCCCTGGTGGCGGTACCGGGGCTGACGCCGGTCAGGACGACCGCCGGACGAGCCGGCCCAGCACCGCCACGCCCTCGGCGATCTCGGCCGTCGATCCCGCCGCGTAGCCGAGGACCAGGCCGGGCGGGTACGGGAGCCGGGCGTGCCAGGACAGCGGCTGCACCTTGACCCCCTCCGCCAGCGCCTCGGCGGCCAACTCCGTGTCGGTGCGGCCGGGCAGCTCCGGGAGCGTCAGCATCAGGTGGAGGCCCGCCGCGGCGCCGTGCACGGTGGCTCCCGGGAGGTGGGTGCGGATGGCGGTGATCATGGCGTCCCGGCGCCGGCGGTGGCGGCGGCGCAGCAGCCGCAGGTGCCGGTCGAGGTCGCCGGACTCCATCAGCCGGGCGAGGACCAGCTGGGGCAGCACCGGGTTGCCGAGGTCGGCGAAGCGCTTGGCGTCCAGGACGGCGTCCCGCAGCCGGGCCGGGACGAGCAGCCAGCCGGTGCGCAGCGCCGGGGCGAGCAGCTTGGAGATGCTGCCCGCGTAGCAGACCCGCTCCGGGAGGGAGGCCCGCAGGGCCGGGACGGGCGGGCGGTCGTAGCGGTGCTCGGCGTCGTAGTCGTCCTCGATGACCAGGCCGCCCTCCCCCGCCCAGCGCAGCAGTTCGCGGCGCCGCTCGCCGCCGAGGACGACACCGGTCGGGTACTGGTGGGCGGGGGTGAGCAGTACGGCCGGGGCGCCGGTGGCGCGCAGCGCGTCGACCCGGATGCCCTCGGCGTCGACCGCGACGGGCGGGGTGGCGGCGAGCCAGTGGGCGAGGTGCTGCCGGGCGCCGAGCGAGCCCGGGTCCTCGACCGCGACCTCGGTGATGCCGACCCGGCCGAGGGCCCGGCCGAGCAGCGCGAGGGCCTGGGCCGTGCCGGCGACGACCAGCACCTCGTCCGGGTCGGCGCGGATGCCCCGGTTGCGGGCCAGCCAGTGGGCGACGGCCCGGCGCAGGGCCGGGGTGCCGCGCACGTCGCCGTAGCCGAGGTCGGCCGCGGCCAGGCCGTCGAGGACGGCGCGTTCGGCGCGCAGCCAGGCGGCGCGGGGGAAGGCCGCGAGGTCGGGCACGCCGGGCGCGAGGTCGATCCGGGCGGGGGTGGCGCGCAGCAGGTCGAAGACCTCGGGGCCGGGCTCGGCCCGGAACAGCGCGGGTGCCGGGCTGGGCGGTCGTGTCTCGCTCGCCGCCTCCGGTGCGGCGGTGGCGGCCGCGACCACCACCGTGCCGCCCCGGCCGCGGCCGGCGACCTGCCCCTCCTCGGCGAGGCGCTGGTAGGCCTCGGTCACCACCCCGCGGGAGACGCCGAGTTCGGCCGCCAGGACCCGGCCGGCGGGCAGTCTGGCGCCGACCGGGAGCCGGCCGTCGGCGACGGCCTCGCGCAGCCGGCGGGCGAGCCAGTCGGTGAGGCCGCCGGGCGGGGCGTCGGCGGTGTCGAGCTGGAGGAAGTCGGCGCCGACCTCTTTGGACCGGTCGGATGCCTCGGCTTTGGACCTGTTCACCGGACCATAGTGGCGGCGAGGGTGGGGCCATGACCACGGAAACGTCCATGACCACGGAAACGTCCACGGTGCCCGCGGGGGCGCGGGAGCGCGGCCCCGACTACGTCCACGGCTACTCGGAGGACGAGGCGCGGCGCCTCGGCGACCAGGCCGACACCCTCGCCGAACTGCTGCACGCGGGTACGGCCTTCCCCGCGGGCAGCCGGGTGCTGGAGGCGGGCTGCGGGGTGGGGGCGCAGACCGTGCACCTGCTGGCCGCCAGCCCCGGCGTACGGCTGACGGCGGCCGACCTCTCGGCGCGGTCGCTGGCCCAGGCCCGCGCCCGGGTGGCCGCGCAGGCGCCGGCCGGGGACGTCGTCTGGCACCACGGCGACCTGCACCGGCTGCCGTTCCCGGACGGCTCCTTCGACCACGTCTTCCTGTGCTTCGTGCTGGAGCACCTGCCCGACCCGGCGGCCGGGCTGGCGGCGCTGCGCCGGGTGCTGCGGCCGGGCGGGACGATCACGGTGATCGAGGGCGACCACGGCTCGGTGTTCTTCCACCCGGAGAGCCGGGCGGCCCGCGACACCGTCGACCACCTGGTCCGGCTGCAGGCCCGGGCGGGCGGCGACGGACGGCTCGGCCGCCGCCTCCACCCGCTGCTGACGGCGGCCGGATTCGACCGGGTGACGGTCCGCCCGCGCACGGTCTACGCCGACGACGGCCGTCCGGCCCTGGCGGAGGGCTTCACCCGGCGGACCTTCGTCCCCATGGTCGAGGCCGTCCGGGCGGAGGCGCTGGCCGCCGGGCTGACCACCCCGGAGGCCTTCGACCGGGGCATCGCGGAGCTGCGCCGCGCGGCCGAGCCGGGCGGGACGTTCCACTACACCTTCTTCAAGGCGGTGGCGGTCCGGCCGTAGTGCGGCCCCCGCGGGCGGGGTCGCGCACGGGGGTCGTGACCGCGCCCACGGGGGGCCGGGTGACGGAGAGCCGCTACTCCGGGACGTCCCCGAGGTCCGCCAGCAGGATGCGCATCGCCTCGACGAGCGCGCCGCGCCGCGCCTCGTCGAGGCCCGTCAGCATCCGGTGCTCGGTGGCGAGGTGGTCGGGCAGCGCGCGGTCGATCAGATCGTGCCCCTCGGGGGTGAGGACGACTTCGCGGCTGCGGCCGTCCTGGTCGCTGCGGGTGCGGGTGACCAGGCCGCGGGCCTCCAGCCGGTCGAGGCGCTGGGTGATCGCGCCGGAGGTGACCATCGCGGACTGCATCAGCCCGGTGGGGGTGAGCCGGTAGGGCGGGCCGCTGCGCTTGAGGGTGGCGAGGACGTCGAAGGAGGCGGCGTCCAGCCCGTGCTCGGCGAAGGTGCGGTTGAGCGCCGCGTCCACCAGCCGGTAGAGGCGTTTGAGCCGGCCGAACACCTCCATCGGGGAGGCGTCCAGGTCGGGGCGCTCGGCGCCCCACTGCGCGACGACGCGGTCCACATGATCTGCCACGGGTTCAGGGTAGGCGATCCCCGACACATCCCTTAGCACTGAGGTAACTGTGAGCCACCTCACTCGGCCGCCGCGGTGAATAATGTCTTAGTGCTGAGATATATTGCCTTAGTGCTAAGAAATTGCCTCGCCCTCGTCCTGGTGACGGCCCTCGCCCCGGCGGTCCGGGGCACGACCTACCTGGCCACCACCCACGAGAACGCCTGACCCCGTTCCACCACCACTCCCGAGGAGCACCCCCATGCGCATCACCGTGTTCGGCGCCACCGGCAACGTCGGCAGCCGGGTCGTGGCCGAGGCCCTGGCCCGCGGCCACCACGTCACCGCCGTCGTCCGGGACCCGGCCAAGCCGCACGGCCTGCCGGCCACCGTCCCCCTGGTCCTCGGCGACGCCCGCGACCCCGAGGACGTCGCCCGGGTCGTGGCCGGGCAGGACGTGGTGATCACCGCCACCCGTCCGGTGCCGGGCAGCGAGCACGAACTGGCCGCCGCCACCAAGGGCCTGCTCGCCGGGGTCGCCGGCACCGGCGCGCGGCTGCTGGCCGTCGGCGGCGCGGGCAGCCTGCTGGTGCCGGGCGGCGACGGGACCGCCCTGGTCGACAGCCCCGGCTTCCCCGACGAGATCCGGCCGATCGCCCTGGCCTGCGGCGAGCAGTTCGACCTCTACCGCGCCGCCGGGCCGGACGTCGACTGGACGTACCTGAGCCCGGCCGCGCTGCTGGAACCCGGCGTGCGCACCGGCCGGTTCCGGATCGGCCGCGACGAACTGCTGGTCGACGCCGCGGGCGCCTCGGCGATCTCCATGGAGGACCTCGCCGTCGCACTCCTCGACGAGGCCGAGCGGCCCACCCACCGCCGGGCCCGCTTCACCGCCGCGTACTGAGCGTCGGGCCACCTGCACCTCCCGCCCCGGCGGGGGTGTACCCAGCACCACCCCGAAGACGGCAGCGGGGGTGATCGATCATCAGGCCCGGCCCGGACAGGATCGTTCCCGTGACCAACACCGCAGCCCGGCCCACCGGAACCGTCCCGCCCCGCACCCGGCGCACCCGTCGCGCCGCCCTCGTCCTCGCCTCCGCCGTCCTGGCCGGCCTGGCGGCGCCCACCACCGCGGGCGCCGCCACCGGCCGCGACCCGGGCGACGCCGACCCGGCACCCGCCCGATACACCCACCAGACCCTCGACTGGAAGCCCTGCGCCCGGCAGCCCTCGCTGGACTGCGCCACCATGACCGCCCCGCGCGACTGGCACCACCCCGGCACCGGGGCCGACCTGACCATCGCCGTCTCCCGGCACCGCGCCACAGACCCGGCCCGGCGCAAGGGGACCCTGCTGATGGCGGCCGGCGGCCCCGGCGGCACCGGCCTGCTGCGCCCGGCCAACCTGGCCTCCGGCGCCCCGGCGGTCGCCGCCGCGTACGACATCGTCGGCTTCGACCAGCGCGGGGTCGGCGAGAGCACCAAGGCGGTCTGCCAGACCCCGGAGGAGTTCCAGGAGTTCCTGGCCGGCGACTACCGCGACCAGTCCCCCGCCGCGATCGACCGCGTGATCGCCAACTCCAGGAAGCTGGCCGCCGGTTGTCAGGAGCGCAGCGGGGACCTGATCCCGTACCTGACCACCGAGCAGACCGCGCACGACATCGACCTGTTCCGCGGCCTGCTCGGCGAGCGCAGGCTCAGCTACTACGGCCCGTCCTACGCGTCGATGATCGGCGCCTACTACGGAACGCTCTTCCCGCACCGCGTCCAGCGGATGGTGCTGGACAGCAACATCGGCTTCGACGGCACCTGGGAGGCGTTCGAGCTGGGCCAGCCGATGAGCTTCCAGCGGCGCTTCGACGAGGACTTCGTGCCCTGGCTCGCGGCCCGGGACGCCACGTACCACTGGGGCTCCACGCCGGAGCAGGTGCGGGCGCACTGGGAGCAGCGGCGGGCCGCCCTGCACGACTCGCCCATCGTCGAGGGCCCGGTGACGATCGGCCCGAACCAGCTGGACAGCCTGGCCATCTCGGCGATCTACCGGGCCTCCGACTTCCCCGGCCTGGCCCGGATCCTGGCCGCCGTCGACAACTGGCAGACCGTCGACCAGGCGACCAGGGCGGCGGCCGCGGAGGCCTTCGCGAGCTACCTCAGCCCCGGCTTCCTCGCCGAGTACTTCGCGGTGACCTGCAACGACACCCCGTGGACCAGGGACCTGGACACCTGGATCGAGCGCGGCGCCGAGAACACCGCCCGGTGGCCGCTGGCCGGGGCCCGGACGCTCGCCTTCAGCGCGGTCTGCGCCGCCTGGCCGACCGCCCCCGCGCCCGCCGTCACGGTGACCGGCGCACACCTGCCGACCACGCTGATGCTCAACTCGGTGCACGATCCGGCGACCTACTACGAGGCGGCGCTCGGCGCCCACCGCGCGCTGCGCGGCTCCAGGCTGGTCACCGTCACCGGGAACGGCGACCACGGCCAGTACCCCACCTCGAACTCCTGCGTCAGCGGGGTGGTCGAGCGCTACCTGCTGGCGGACACCGCCCCCGAGCGCGACCTCATCTGCCCCTCCCCGCAGGCCGGTTGACGGAGAGTTCGGTCAACTCCCGCTCCCGGAGCGCAGCCTGGACCGGAGCCAGGCGAAGCCGACGGCGAGCCCGGCGAAACCGCCGACGGCGAGCTTGATCCCGGCCTTGGCGACGATCCAGCCGATCCACGGGATGTTCCACCCCAGCCAGTGGAAGACGGCCAGCAGCACCGCGGCGCGACCTGCCCGCCCTCACCGCGGGCTGGGCCGTCCGGGACTGGGAGAACCTCGGCCCGCTCGCCCGCGCC